>SPDF01000266.1 GCA_004525055.1 Gemmatimonadales bacterium
GGGACGCGGGGACGCGGGGAAGGAAAGACGCTCCATGGTCCACCGATGGGTATCCCTGGCATAGCAATAGGTGCAGCCGAATTCACAACCGATATATGGATTGACCGACCAGAACGGCATGTGGGTAGCCGCGGGGCTGTTGAGCACGGAGCGGGTCGGCACGGATTCGAAAGTGACGGAGCGGCTGGCGGCCGAGCCGAGGCGGGGCAGCGGGGACGCGGGGAAGTTGGGCAGGAGTGGCAGCTGGAGGACTTGTGCGCGCGCTCCTCCTTTCCCGCTTCCCCGCGTCCCCGCTGTTGTTGCCTCCATCAGCCGCACCTCCCCCATCCGCATGCCCGGCAGGAAATGCAGCCGGAGTTATGGGTGACGGGGCCGGCGCACTCGGGGCAGACCCGTATGTGGGGGTAGGCCAGGGGGTTGGCTCGTGAGGCTGAGCCATGGGCTCGTGAGGCTGAGCCATGGGCTCGTGAGGCTTGTGGGGACGGGTATTGCGGCCGCGGAGGCGGTGGTGGAGTGGGAGACATGATACCCTCTTTCGGCTTGTGTTCGGTAGCGTAAACCGAAGATACACCGAAGAAAAGGTGACTGTCAAGCATGAACTCAGATTGGCACCTCAGGGGCCGTGGCCCGTAAAGAAAGTGCTGTTCTGTGGGATGGTTGAGCAGCACCTCCGAATGGTGACGATGGATGCGCCGACCTAGATTACGTCAGGCCCCCTGTGTCCGGGGAGGCCTCTCAGCGGGAGCGTTCCTGATGTCGAGCCAGACGCTGCAGGGTGGTACTGTGTTCGCGGGGTATTCAATCCTGGGGGAACTTGGCCGGGGCGGAATGGCCACGGTCTATCTGGCGGAGGACGCCAAGCATCACCGCCAGGTGGCACTGAAACTCCTGAAGCCCGAACTCGCTTCCTCCACCGAAGGTGCTCGCTTTCTCCACGAGATTGAGATCGCCGCCACCCTCACCCATCCCAACATCCTCCCACTCTATGATTCCGGCGATGAGGCCGGCCAACTCTACTACGTCATGCCGTACGTGGATGGCGGGTCACTCCGGCAATGGCTCGATCGAGAGCGCCAGTTGCCAATTGAGGATGCGGTGCGGCTGGCCCGGGATGTGGCCGACGCGCTGGCCTACGCCCACGACCGGGGCGTGGTGCATCGCGATATCAAGCCGGAAAACATCCTGCTCGAGCAGGGGCACGCGGTGGTGGTGGACTTTGGGGTAGCGCGGGCACTCTCGCGCTTCGGCCGGAAATACTCGACCGGGGCCGGGATGGTCGTGGGCACTCCGGCCTACATGTGTCCGGAGCAGGCGAGTGGCGAGAGCAACGTCGATGCGCGGGCCGATCAATACGCCCTGGCCTGTGTCCTCTACGAAATGCTTGCCGGACATCCCCCATTCGTCGGGGGAGGAACCAGGGCGATCCTGGCGCGCCACGTGGTCGACCCGCCACCTCCGCTCTCCACCGTACGCCCGGGGGTCCCCCGCGCGATCCGCGACGCACTGAACCGCGGGCTCGCCAAGGCGCCTGCCGATCGCTTTGCCTCGACGCGGGAGTTCGGAGAAGCCCTGATTGCGTCGGCAACCACCACCGAGTCGGGTTCATCTATCGCTGTACTTCCATTCGTCAACCTGAGCGCCGATCCGGAGGATGTGTACTTCGGCGACGGCATGGCCGAGGAAGTCATCAACGCCCTCACCAAGATCGAAGGGCTACAGGTCGCCTCGCGCACCTCCTCCTTCGCCCTGAAGAGCAAGAAACTGGATATCCGCGCGATCGGGGAGCTGCTGAATGTCACGGCCGTGCTGGAGGGGAGCGTGCGCCGGGCAGGCAACACCCTTCGCGTGACCGCGCAACTCGTGAACACGGAGGACGGGTATCATCTGTGGTCGGGGCGCTTCGACCGCGAGCGGAAGGACGTCTTTGCGATCCACGACGATATTGCGGCGAACATCGCCCGCGCGCTGCGCGTCGTGTTGCGGGAGGATCGGCGTCGCGCTATTGCGAAGGCACCCACTACCGACCTCGAAGCGTACGATTACTACCTGCGCGGGCGCCAGTTCTTCCACAAGCGTCGCAAGAAGAGCGTGGTCTTTGCACGCCAGATGTTCGAGCGAGCCACCCAGCGCGATGTCGAATACGCCCGGGCCTACGCCGGCATCGCGGACGCCTGTGCGTTTCTGTCACACCATTACAAGGACGAGGGCACGGCCGCGACACTGCAGGCCGGCGATGCGGCGAGCCTGAAGGCGCTCGAGCTGGACCCCGATCTCGCAGAGGCCCACGCCTCCCGGGGGTTCGTGCTCACATTGCTTGATCGATTCGCGGAGGCCGAGCAGGAGTTCCAGCGAGCCGTACAATTGGATCCCAGTCAGTTCGAGGCGCGGTATTTCTACGCCCGCGCCTGCTTCCAGCGAGGGGAGTTAGAGAGAGCCCTGGAGTTGTTCGAGGAAGCGAGTCAGGTGCGCGAGGATCACGAAGCGCTGTATTTTGCAGCGCAGAGCTTGTCGGCACTGGGAAGAACCACCGAGGCGGCCGACGCATACCGTCGAGCGCGGCCCGTCATCGAACGTCACCTGGAACTCAATCCTGACGACGGAAGAGCCTGCACCATGGCGGCGGTGAGCTGCAGCAGGCTGGGGGACCGGGCGCGCGGCCTGGAATGGGCCGAGCAGGCCACCCGGGTCGATCCCGACGACGCCAGTGTCTGCTACAACGTCGCCTGTCTTCTCGCGTTGGAAGGGGAGCGTGACCGGGCGCTGGCTAATCTGGAGTCCGCGTTTCAGGTGGGGTTCGGCCATCGGGACTGGGTGGAACACGATCCCGACCTCGCGTCACTCCGGGATGACCCCCGGTTCCAGGCACTGGTTCGCACGATATAGGCGCGACGGTCGTTGCTCCCATATCATCTGGCTCGACCTCCATCCCATTTCCGTGACAGGCCGAGGCTCATGCGATTCACGCGATTCCGGCACGTGGGCACCTGCTTCACCCTCGCGGCCACCTGCGTCGCCGCGCCCCTGGCCGCCCAGGCGCCGCGCCCTACCGTGCGCGAATACGAGCGGGTGTTCCCCACCTACCCCTTCAGCGACCCGAACCCGATCCCGACGGTCGGGCGAATCTACCCCTACTTCCGCTTTGATGGCTTTACCGATCGCGCCGAGCCGCGCGCCTGGAAGGTCGTCGAGCTCGAGAACGCGTACCTCAAGGTGATGATCCTGCCGGAAATCGGCGGCAAGATCTGGAACGCCGTCGACAAGCGGACGGGTCGGTCGTTCATCTATTTCAACCAGGTGGTGAA
>SPDF01000085.1 GCA_004525055.1 Gemmatimonadales bacterium
ACCTCGACAAGTGCCCGAACACCCCGATGGGTGCGACGGTCGATGCGATGGGTTGCCCGTCGGACAGCGACAAGGACGGTGTGTATAGCGGTATCGATCAGTGCCCGAACACGCCGATGGGTGCGACGGTAGACGCCAAGGGTTGCCCGATGGACTCGGACAGCGATGGCGTGTACAACGGCATCGACCAGTGCCCCGATACGCCGGCTGGCGCCAAGGTGGACGCCAAGGGCTGCCCGATGGACGCGGACGGCGACGGCGTGGCGGATTATTTGGACAAGTGCCCGAACACCCCGGCCGGCGTCAAGGTCGACACCCAGGGGTGCCCGATCCTGTTCGAGGCCGGCAAGTCGGCGCTGGTGCTTGAGGGGGTGACCTTCGCGACCAACAGCGCCACGCTCGATCCGAGCTCGACGGAGATCCTCGACCGCTTGGCCAACGCGCTGCAGAACGCGCAGTCGGGCGCCAAGCTCGAGGTCGCCGGGTACACCGACAACACCGGTGCCCGCGCCCACAATATGCGGCTGTCACAGGCGCGCGCCGAGTCGGTGATGAAGTACCTGGTCAGCCATGGCGTCCCGGCCGGTATGATGGTGGCCAAGGGCTACGGTCCTGACTTCCCGATTGACACCAATGCCACGGCGGCGGGTCGTGCCAACAACCGGCGGGTGATGCTGAAGCAGATCAAGTAGTCGCAAGGCTGGACGACACGCGCCGGGGTTGCAATATTCCGGCGCGTGTCATTTCCCCCCCCAGGAGGCTCGATGCTGGAAGACTTCAAGAAATTTCTCATGCGCGGCAACGTCGTGGACCTGGCGGTGGGCGTCATCATCGGCGCCGCGTTCGGAAAGATCATCGCGTCGCTGGTCGATGACATCCTCATGCCGGTGTTGGGGCTGGGCCTCGGTCGGATCGACTTTTCCAACTTGTACCTGTTGTTGAGCCCCGGCGCGGATGGGCTCTCGAGCTATCCTTCCCTGGCCGCGGCCAGGGAGGCTGGCGCCGCCACGCTGAACTACGGCGTGTTCATCAGCGCTACCATCACGTTCGTGATCGTCGCGGCCGCGATCTTCGTGATCGTCCGGCTCGTCAGTCGCTTCGACAAGAAGGCCGCTCCACCGCCGGCATCCACGAAGGATTGCCCCCAGTGTCAGATGACCGTGCCGCTTGGCGCCACCAAGTGCGGCCATTGCACCTCGGCGATCGCCGCCTGACGCTCCCGGATCGACCGGGAGTCTTCAATCGCGGGGAGGGCGCTTGTCACGGGCGCCCTCGTCGCGTATCACTGCCTCACCACGACTTGACGGAGAAATACCGAATGCCCGTTTCCCGTATTGCCTCCCTACTCGCCGGCGTTGTCCTCGTGCTGGTGGGCGCCCCGGTCCGCGCCGCCGCCCAGGCGGCGGATTCCACCCCACCGCCCCTCAAGGGGTCCCTCGACCTGGGCCTGGTGGCCGCCTCCGGCAACACCGACCTGACGACCTTCAGCCTCGGGGAAAAACTCGAGTATGCGAAGGGCAAGTGGACGGTGATACAAGGTGCCAAGATGGTCTATGGCCAGACCAATGGAGTGGAGAGCGCCAACGAGTATGCCGCATACGTCCGGCCGGACTATCAGTTGTCCGCCCGTTGGAAGGGGTACGTCCTCGGCAGCTGGGACCGGAATACCTTCATCGGCATTTCTCAGCGGTTCCAGGAGGGCGTCGGTCTTTCCTTCGAGGCGGTCAAGGGCCCCAAGCACTCGCTGGCCCTCGACGGCGGCTTTTCCTTCTTCCAGCAGGACTACACCAGCGGCTTGAGCTCGAGTTTTCCGACCGCGCGGGGGCAGGTCGATTACAAGTACTCCTTCACGCCGAAGGCGTACATCCAGAACATCTTCGTCTACCTGCCAAACCTGGAAGATGGAGCGGACTACCGCATCAACAACGAATTGGCGCTGGTAGCGCCGATTGCGGGCCGGCTGGCCTTGAAGGCCTCCTACCTCCTCCAATACCAGAACGCCCCGCAGCCGGGGTTCGGCACCACGGACAACCTCTACACGACCGGACTGCAGGTCACCTTCTGACCCGAGGGACGTGGGCATGACCGGGCGCATCCAGTCGCTCGACGCCTTCCGCGGGCTGACGGTGGCTGCGATGATCCTGGTCAATAATCCCGGGAGCTGGTCGTTTGTGTATCCGCCCCTGCGGCACGCGGAGTGGGACGGCTGGACTCCGACGGATCTGATCTTTCCGTTCTTCCTGTTCATCGTCGGGGTGTCGCTCGTGGTGTCCTTCACCCGCCGAGAGCTGGCGGGAGCCACGCAGAAGGAGCTCGTCAGGAAGGCGCTGCTGCGGGGCGCGCTCATCGTGCTGGTGGGGCTGCTCCTGAGCGGATTCCCCCGGTACGATCTGTCGGAGATTCGGATTCCGGGTGTCCTGCAGCGGATCGGGGTGGTGTACGCCCTGGCAGCGCTGATCTTCCTCGGCTTTGGCCCTGCGGCAAGGAGATGGATCACCGCTGGATTCCTTGTGGGGTATTGGCTGCTGTTGACCGTGGTGCCTGTCCCCGGCGGTAGCGTGGCCGATCTCAGCGCCAGCGGGAATCTCGGCGCATGGCTGGATCGGCTCCTGCTTGGTGGGCACCTCTGGACGCCGGATTTCGATCCGGAGGGGCTTCTCAGCACCCTGCCGGCGGTCGCGACCTGCCTCCTCGGCACGTTCGCAGGGGAGCGGCTCCTGGCCGACCGGCCCCCCGCTGACCGGACCGTCGGCCTCTTCCTGGCGGGCGCCGCCCTCATGGTGGCCGGACTCGTCTGGAGTTCCTGGTTTCCGATCAACAAGGGGCTGTGGTCCAGCTCGTACGTCCTGTTCACCGGCGGGGTCGCCGGCCAGGCGCTGGCTGCCTGCTATTGGTTGATTGACGTACAGGGCAGGGCTCGCTGGGCGCATCCTGCGTATGTGTTCGGCACCAACGCGCTGTTCGCGTTCGTGCTCTCCGGATTGGTGGCCCGCCTCCTGTCGCTCTGGAAGATCATGACCCCCGGAGGGGCCGTGCCTGCCCCGCGGTGGCTGTTCGAGCAGGTGCTGTCGCCCGCCACTGGGCCGATGATCGGGTCGCTGACGTACGCCCTGGCCAATGTCGCGCTCATCTTCCTCCTGACCGCCGTCCTCTACCGCCGTCGCATCTTCATCAAGCTGTGATGGGGCTTGGGGCTGCCGAGACATGTCGAGGGGGCTAAATTCCATCAATGCTCCTCCCCACCATGGCGCTCGCATTTGCGGGCAGTGTTCTCTCCCCTCCGCCGGTTCTCGTTCCCTCGCCGCGAGACACCGCGCCCCGGCTCGTGGTCCTGATAATCGTTGATCAGTTCCGTCCAGATCACCTGCTCCGGTACCGGGCGGAATGGACGGGAGGATTCAAGCGGCTGCTTGATGAGGGGATGCTTTTTACCGATGGGCGGCAGGACCACGCCATCACCCAGACCGGGCCCGGCCACTCGACAGTACTCAGCGGTCGGTTTCCAGCCCACACCGGCATTGTCACCAATGACTTTGGCGTGCCCGATCGACTGTTCCCGTTGATCGATGATCCGAAGGCCGTCGGCGCTTCGCCCCACCGGTTTCAGGGGTCTGCCCTCCTGGACTGGATGATCGCCCGCGACTCGACGACGCGGATGCTCTCCGTCGCCATGAAGGACCGGTCAGCGATCCTGCCAATCGGGCGAGCCCGCGGGGAGGTCTACTGGTGGTCGAAGCTCGGCTTCTTCACCACCAGTCGATACTATCGCGACTCCCTGCCATCGTGGGTGCGGGAATGGAATCAGCGAAACCCCATGGGAGACCTTGTTGGCCGCCAGTGGGGCCTCTCGAAGCACGAGGGGGCCTATCTGGAAGCCGATAGCCTGCCGGCGGAGAACGGGAGAGACGGGCGAAACACCTTTCCGCATGCGCTCCCCCGCGACCTCGGAACGGCCGCCGCCATGGTGCCGCATTTCCCGTGGATGGACTCCCTGACGCTCGACCTTGCCCTCACCGGAGTCGCGGCGCTCGGCCTCGGGATCGGAGACGAGTCCCGCACCGATCTGCTCTCGGTGGCCCTGTCGTCTACAGATGAGATCGGGCATGACTTCGGCCCCGACTCGAGGGAGCTGCACGACATGCTGCTCCGCCTCGATGGCTATCTCGCCTGGTTCCTCGACTCCCTCGCTGCAACGACGCCCAGGGACCGGATCCTGCTCGTGCTCACCTCAGATCATGGAACCCAGGCGATGCCAGAGCAGGCACCGCCCACCGATGGTCGTGCCGCGGGCCGGGCCTGGCCGACGGCCATGGTGCGCGGCATCGCAACCGATCTCCGTGACCGTTGGCGCACCGACTTCGAGATCCGATTCGACTATGGCATCGTGACGGCGGATCTTGTTGCGTTGCGGTCGCGGGGCATCGATACCGACAGCCTCAGCCGCCGCCTTGCCGCGCGGTTTCAGCTGGAGCCTTATGTCGACCGTGTGTACACTCCCCGATCGCTCGCTCTTGCCCCTCAGTCTGACCCGATCGCCGGCCGCTGGCGCCATACCGTTCCTGACGACTTCGGCTGGCTGGTAGCGGTCACGCCGTACGAGGGGATCACGTGGGATTCGTGGACCGTGGGCGCCAACCATGGCACGCCCTGGCTGGCAGATGTGCAGGTTCCCCTTCTCTTTTGGGGCGACGGCATCAAGCCTCGCACGGTCACCCGGACGGTGCGGACGGTGGACATCGCACCAACTGTCGCGCGGCTCATTGGCGCACCGCCGACGGAACCGCTCGACGGCGTAGTCCTCCCCGAAGTCGCGGGGCGGACCCGGTGACCATCCAGGCGCTCCCCTGCTTCCCCTGTCCCCATCAGTCTGCTTGCTGCGCCCACGGCTCTACGCTGTCCGAGGACGAGGCACAGGCGATCACGGCCCGCTATGGGGACGAACGGATTTACCTTACGCGGTGGGGGGAGTGGCGCACGCGCGTGAAGGGCGGTCGCTGTGCGTTCCTCGTCGACAACTCCTGCCAGTTGCACGACAAGCCGTTCTACCCGCTGGTCTGTCGTGGATTTCCTTGGACCGACTCGGAAACGGGCGGTCCCTATGAGTTCGACCGGACGATCTGCCCGGAGTTCGCGCAGCGTCCGGAGCTGATGGCAATCAACCCATATCTCGGCCGCAACGGCGGCCGGAAGGGATAGGTGGACGGTGTCTGCTCATCTTCGTAACCGCGTGGTCGCCCTCGTTGGAGCTACGATGGCGCTCGGTCTCCTGGCCACTCCCGTGCTCGCCCAGGAAGATGCCGCGCTGACGCACGCGCGTGCCCTGCTCAAGACCGTCCCGCTTATCGACGGCCACAATGACCTGCCATGGGAAATCCGGATGTCGGAAACGGCACCGATGGATGTTCAGGCCTACAACCTCAACGTGCAGACCCACGGGAACACGGACATCGCCCGGCTCCGCGCCGGCGAAGTGGGAGCCCAGTTCTGGTCGATCTACATTCCGGGCGAGGACAAGGACAGCGGATACGCCAAGACCCAATTGGAGGAGTTTGACATCGCACGGCGCATGATCGCGATGTACCCCAAGGACCTCCAGTTTGTCACCACCGCCGACGGTATCGTGCAGGCCTTCAAGGCCGGGAAGATCGGCTCCCTCCTCGGTGTGGAGGGTGGGCACGCGATCGAGAATTCCCTTGGCGCACTGCGGTCGTATTACGAGCTCGGTGCGCGATACATGACGCTGACCCACAACGTCACGCTCGACTGGGCCGACGCCGCGCAGGACACCGCGGCGCATGGCGGGCTCACTCCGTTTGGCCGGGAAGTCGTCCGGGAAATGAACCGACTGGGGATGATGGTGGATCTGAGCCACGTCTCTCCGGCGGTGATGAGCAACGTGCTCGACATCGCCGAGTCACCGGTCATCTTTTCGCACTCATCGGCGCTGGCGCTGACCGGTCATCCGCGCAACGTGCCCGACTCCATCCTGAAGCGGCTGCCGAAGAATGGCGGGGTGGTGATGGTGACCTTCGTCCCGCCGTTCGTGAGTGCGCGTGTGTTCCTGTGGTCATCGGCGCGTGATTCCGTGGTGCAATCGGCCATCCAGGCCGCTGGGGCGGACTCCGCCGCCGCCCGGACCCAGGTCAGGGAATGGGTTGCGGCCAATCCGCGCCCAGCCGCGTCGGTGAGCGACGTGGCCGACCATATCGAGTACATCCGGGAGGTGGCGGGCGTGGACCACATCGGACTCGGGAGTGACTTCGACGGGATGGGTCCCATCACGCCCGTCGGTCTCGAGGACGTGTCCAGGTTTCCTGATCTCTTCGCGGAGCTCATCCGGCGCGGGTGGAAGGATGGCGACCTGAAGAAATTTGCGGGGGAGAACATGCTCCGCGTGATCCGCGCAAACGAGGCGACCGCGAAGCGCCTGCAGGCCTCGCGTCCTCCATCGACCAAGACCATCCAGCAGATGGATACCCCGGGCGCGAGCTGATTGTCGCGGAGGATTGAGACACAGTGAGGGGCGCCCTGCAGGGCGCCCCTCACAGTATCAGGGCGTCTGTTCCTCCGGATGGCGTCGCTTCCACCAGAGTGCGGCGGCACCCCCGAACGCGATGGTCCCAAAGCCGAACCACTGGATGGCGTAGACCAGGTGGGGGCCGTCGTCGAGCGGGGGTGCGCTGCTCCGCAGGGGGG
>SPDF01000357.1 GCA_004525055.1 Gemmatimonadales bacterium
CGGCTGGGTGCTCGCTGCTGCAGTGACCCTCTTCGCCATGGTGCCGGGACACCCCGAATCCGCGCTGGACATGTGGCGCAATCTCGGTGCGCTCCCTCTTGGGGGCGCCGTGATGGGTACTGTGACTGGTGTCGGATTGGTGTGGGCCCTGAAGGCAGAAGGGACTGCAGCGCCGGCGGTAGGTTGACCGGCCTGCACCTGACACACCCACGGTCTCGGAAGGGTTGGCAACACGGGGTAAGTCACTATCTTGGAGGGCGTTGGGGGCGGTAGCTCAGTTGGGAGAGCACCTGCTTTGCAAGCCGCCCGAGCAAGGTGTGGTATTCGCCCAGGTGGCGGACAAATCACACTGCTACCCGGACAAGGTGCGAAGCCTCACGCAGAGGTTTCGCACCTTGTCCGGGTACCCGCCATCGATTACACCGCACTCCACCTCGACCCGATTGATGCGCCGCCCGATTCCGGAGTCGGCGGCTCGCCGCCGCCACCGCCGGTGGCCACCCCGGATCCAGAGACGCGGGGATCACACTCCGGGGTCCGTGATCGGTTCTCCTCCTTGACAAGCGCCTTCCCGCGGCGGAGGATAGCACTACTCAGCGCATGGTCTCGCCATGCTCGGTCGCATTCCGGAGGTATTCCGTGGGGCTATACATTCTCGCGCGGCGATCGACACGCCCCTGGTACGCGCTGATGGTGTGCTGGGGTGTCCTGGGATGCAACGAGAGTCAGGCACCCACTCCCATCGCGGCCGTCGCCCTTTCTCCGCGCCGGTTGACCCTCGAGGTGCCCCTCGATGGGCCGCTGCTGCAAGCGTCGATCAGCATCGTCAACGGGGCCGAGGGGACGGTGGAGGACCTGCGTGCGACGGTGCACTACGATTCCACGGCCTCGAATTGGCTCCAGGTATCCTTCAGCACGAGCACCGCCACCCGCACCGCGGGGGCCACCCTCTTCGCCACGGTCTTTCCAGCGGGTCTGGCGGCCGGGAGCCATACCGCGACGATCTTCCTGACGTCATCCAATGCGGCCAACACCCCGTATCAGATCCCCGTCAGCCTGACCGTCACGGCACCAGCGCCCACCCGAGGCACACTTATGAGGGACACTCTCTAATGCGTTATCGCATCGCGTCCCTCGCGTCCCTCGCGTCCCTGCTCATCCTTGTGGGCTCGCGCGCCGACGCCCAAACACTCCGGGACAAGGTTGAGGATCTCTTCCGCTTCGGCGGCGGCTGCCCCGATCCGGTCTGCCTCTCGGTGGACGCGGGCATCCACGGGGAGCACTTCGATCCCGCGGCGCGCGAAGGCGAGACCAACCTGATCGTGTTCCTCACCGATGCGATCGGCGTCAGCGCGTCCAGCGTCCCCATCAGCTCCGCGTCGAGCGGCTCGGTCTGGGGTCGGTCGCCCGAGGGCTTTCCGGTCCGAACCCGAATTTCCGCCGGACCGATTTTTGCCGAGCGCGCCCGTACGCTCGGCAAGGGGCGGGTGCTCGTCGGCAGCAACGCCAGCTCCTTCAACTTCAGCACGCTGCGGGGCGTGCCACTCACTGGTCTGCAGGAGACCTTTACCCACCAGGACGTGGGCCAGCCCGGTCTGGGAGTCCCCGGGCTCGAGAACGACGTCATCGAGGTCAATACCAGCATCGACCTGAACCTGATCGCGATCACGCCCTTCGTCACCTACGGGCTCACCGACGGCGTGGACGTGAGCATGGCAGTGCCGTTGGTCATCAGTTCGCTCGATGGGAGCAGCATCGCGCAGATCATCCCAACCGACCCTGCCATCCCCCATTTCTTCGGCGACAGCGCCAACAAGCAGCTGCGCTCAACGGCGGCAGCGAGCGGGTCGGCCACGGGCATCGGCGATGTGGCGCTGCGCGTCAAGGCGCGCCTCTTGAATACCCCCAGAATGGGAGTGGCGGTGCTGGCGGACGCGCGGCTCGCCACCGGGAATGCGGACAACTTTCTGGGTGCGGGCACGACGACCTTTCGGGGGCTGGGGATTCTCGCGCTGTCCTATGGCGCATTTTCCCCTCACCTCAACGCGGGCTACAATTACCGGGGCTCGGAGCACAACTCGGCCATCCTTGCCACGGTCGGCTTCGATCAACTGATCTCCTCCGTCGTCACCCTCGCAGTGGACTTCCTCAGTGAATGGCAGGTGGGGGATTCGAAATTGGACTTTCCGGAGCCGCTGATCATCAACACGACGGTGGGCACCGGGAGCTCGGTACGAGTCGTGTACCCCACGAACCTGCCCAACAATCGGGACGACGTGGTGCAGGCGTCGATTGGTGCAAAGTTCACCACGAGCGGGGGGGTGACCACGACTACCAATCTGCTGATTCCGGTGGTGCGGGGCGGGCTGCAGCCCGAGTTCGCATGGACACTCGGGGTGGAGTACATGTTCTAGGCGAAGCCCCGGGTGGGCA
>SPDF01000240.1 GCA_004525055.1 Gemmatimonadales bacterium
CGACATCGATACGGTCACCACGCGATTCGAGCTTCAACTCCCGGTGCGGATGTACCTGAGCCCGCGCTTCGACCCGGGCCAGACGGACCTCACGGAGTGCTTCCGGATCACGGCCCGTCATGAGCTGGGGCACTCGCTCGGGCTCTTCCAGCATACCGGCGACAGCCGTGACATCATGTTCAGCCAGCCGGAGGCGACGACGCTCAGCGTCCGCGACATCAACACCGCCCAGTTGCTCTCGCATTGGCCCTCCAACATGGTCCCCATACAATGAGCGACCGCGCGCAAGACGCCCTCCGATATCACGAAGCGGGGCGCCCTGGGAAAATTCAAGTCGTCCCCACGAAACCGACCGAGAATCAGCGCGACCTTTCCCTCGCCTATACGCCGGGCGTGGCGGTCCCCTGCCTCGCCATCGCCGAGAAGCCAGAGGACGCCTATCGCTACACCGCGCGCGGTAACCTGGTGGCGGTGGTCTCGAACGGCACGGCCGTCCTGGGCCTGGGCGACATCGGCCCGCTCGCCAGCAAGCCGGTGATGGAGGGGAAGGGCGTCCTCTTCAAGACCTTCGCCGACATCGATGTGTTCGACCTCGAGATCAACGCCAGTGACCCGGAAGAGGTGATCCGATTCTGCCAGGCCCTCGAACCGACGGTCGGCGGGATCAACCTGGAGGATATCAAGGGTCCTGACTGCTTCCATATCGAGGAGGTGCTCCGCGAAACCCTCTCCATCCCGGTGTTCCACGACGACCAGCACGGGACCGCGATCATCAGCGGCGCAGCGTTGCTGAACGGGCTCGAGATCGTCGGCAAGCAGCCCGACGAGGTGCGCTGCGTCTTCCTCGGCGCTGGCGCGGCCGCCATCGCCACCGCGGAGCACTATGTTCGGCTCGGGGTGCGGCGGGACAATATCACGCTCGTCGACAGGACCGGCGTGATCCACTCCGGTCGCGAGGGATTGGACAAGTACAAGCAACGATTCGCGCACGAGACGACGTTTCGGACGCGCGCGGAAGCGATGGCCGGCGCCGACGTGTTTGTGGGCCTGAGTGGCGCGAACCTGGTGCCCGCCGAAGAAGTGGCCTCCATGGCGCGAGACCCACTGGTCTTCGCACTGGCGAATCCGGATCCCGAGATCACGCCAGAGGAGGTGCGCGCGGTGCGGCCCGATGCCATCATTGCCACGGGACGCACTGACTACCCGAACCAGGTGAACAACGTCCTCGGCTTCCCCTTCATCTTCCGCGGCGCGCTCGACGTGCGGGCGCGCGCCATCAATGAGGAGATGAAGATGGCGGCCACGCGGGCATTGGCCGCGCTGGCGCGGGAGGACGTCCCCGAGGTGGTACTGCGTGCCTATGGCGTCGATCAGATCCATTTCGGCCGCGACTACCTCATCCCGAAACCGTTCGATCCCCGCGTACTGCTCTGGGTGGCGCCCGCGGTCGCGTGGGCCGCCATCTCGAGTGGCGTCGCCGCCCAGCCGCTCGACCTCGACGAATACCGGCAGAAGCTCGAGAGCCGGCAGAGCCGGGGCCGGGCCGTCATGCGCGGCCTCAGCAATCGGGCTTCGATGGAGATCCAGCGCGTGGCCATGACCGACGCCGAGGACCCACGCATCCTCCGGGCGGCGCGCATCATCCGTGACGAGGGTTCCGCGAGCCCGGTGCTCATCGGCAACGCCGATGAGATTGCCGCCAGCGCCGCCGCCCTCGGGATGTCACTCGAGGGGATGGTGATCGCCGATCCGGAGACGTCGCCGAACCGGGCCGACTACGCCACGCGGCTCTGGGCGCGCCGTCGGCGGCGGGGCATCACCGAGGGCGAATCGCTTCGCCGGATGCGGCTGCCGGCATACTTCGGCGCCGGTATGGTGGCGGCGGGCGACGCCGATGCCCTGGTGGTCGGGGAAAACCAGCACTATCCGGACGCAATCAAGCCCGCCATGCGGGTCATCGGCGCGGAGCCCGGAAAGGCGGTGGCGGGGATCTACATGATGGTCTTCCAGGGAGAGACGATTTTCCTGGCCGACTGCACCGTCAACATCGAGCCCGACAGCCAGCGGTTGAAGCAGATCGCCCTGGCCGCCGGCGCCTTCGTGCGGAACCTCGGCATCGAGCCGCGTATCGCGATGCTGTCGTTTTCGAACTTCGGCTCCGTGAAACACGCCGCCTCACGCAAGGTCTCGGATGCGGTGGCCATGCTGCACCAGGAGTACCCGCAGCTCCTCGTGGACGGCGAGATGCAGGCGGACACCGCGCTCGTCGAGTCGATCCTGAAACGGTATTACCCCGACAGCCGGCTGGGTGGGAAGGCCAATATCCTCATCTTCCCCGAATTGAGCGGGGCGAACATCGCGTTCAAGTTGCTGAGCACCATGGCCGGCGCCCAGGCCATCGGCCCGATCCTGGTCGGCATGGCCGCCCCCGTGCATGTGCTGCAGCGGGGTTCCGACGTCGACGCCATCGTGAACCTGGCCGTCATTGCCGCCGTGGATGCGCAGGAGCGCGCCCGCGCTGCTCGCAAGCGCGCCGCAGCGGCGCCGGCAGCCACCTGATGCCACTTTTCAAGGAGGGGCGCCTTCGGTGCCCACATCCCAGATGAATTCCAGCTCTACCACCGCGACCCGCATCCTCGCCAACCTCGGCCCGGCGAAGCTCGTCGAGTACGCCATCCGAAGAGGCGAAGGCCACTTGACCGACCGCGGCGCCTTCACGGCCGTCACGGTGCCGCATACGGGCCGCTCACCCAAGGACAAGTTCGTGGTGGAAGACAGCACGACCGCTGACGGCGTGTGGTGGGATAACAACGCCAAGATGTCCCCCGCGCATTTCGAGTTGCTGCAGGCCGACGTCGAGGCGCATCTGGCGAGCGAGGACCTGTTCCAACAGGACCTCTTTGCCGGCGCGGACCCGGCCTACCGGCTCCCCGTGCGCTTCCTGGGCCCCAATGCCTGGCAGATGCTCTTCGTCCGAAACATGTTCCTCCGGCCGACGCCGGCGGAGCTGGCCACCTTCGTACCTGCATTCCGGGTGCTTCACGCGCCTGAGTTCCAGGCCGACCCCGCACGCCATGGCACCACGACGGGCACCTTCATTGCGCTCCACTTCGCGAAACGGACTGTGCTCATCGGCGGTACCCGGTACGCCGGGGAACTCAAGAAGTCGATCTTTACCGTGCTCAACTGGCTGCTCCCCGAGCGCAACGTCTTTCCGATGCACTGCTCGGCCAACATCGGACCGGATGAGGACGCGGCGGTGTTCTTCGGACTGTCGGGCACCGGCAAGACGACGCTCTCCGCCGACCCCACCCGACGCCTCATTGGCGACGACGAGCACGGCTGGAGCGACCGAGGGGTCTTCAACTTCGAGGGCGGGTGCTACGCCAAGGTCATCCGGCTGAGCGCGTCCGGCGAACCGGAAATTCACGCGGCCACGCAGATGTTCGGCACGGTGCTCGAGAACGTGGTGCTCGATCTCGACGATCGCTCCCCAATGTTCGATGTGGATACGATCACCGAGAACACCCGCGCGAGCTACCCAATCAACTAC
>SPDF01000176.1 GCA_004525055.1 Gemmatimonadales bacterium
ACCTCGCGCACCGACTCGAAGTCCTTCCCCAGTGGCCGGGAGCAGGTCGGACAGGCGCCATCCTGCCCCGCCTTGGTGATGCGATCGAACTGTTCCTGCAGGTCCCGATACTGGTCACGCAGCGCGAGGAGCTTGGTGCGCGCGTCCTGCAGGTCGCGCACCCAGGCGGTGTGCTTCTCCTCCGCCTGCTCTGCGGTGGTGACTGACGCCGCGCGTGCGGTAGTCGCGGCGGCGCGGGCGGTTTCCACTTGCACGGAGGTGGGGAGCGCACCGAGCCGTTGATCGAGGTCGGCGAGAGCGGCGCGCGCCGCCTCGATCTTGGCGGCCAGCGCCGCCCGGTGGGATGACGCGGCATAGAGCTGCTGCAGCGCCTCGTGCTCCGCGCGCAACGCTGGCAAGGGTGCCAACTCCTCGCCCAGGCTGGCGAGATGAGTATGGGCCTGCAGTGCGTCGGCGATCTGCCGGTCCAGATCCCGGGTGCGCTCCTGCGATGTAGTGACCTGGTGCTCCGCCACCCTGATGTCCCCCTCAAGGGACTGTACCCGGGTCCGGAGCTGCTGCATGGTGTCCCACCGGGGCGTCACTTCGGCAAGCCGTGCCGCGGCCGCCTGCACCGCCTCCTCCGCCTTGCGTCCGCGCTCGCTCGCGGCGGCGGCCAAGCCAGCGACCCGCGCCTCCTCGGCGTCGAGTGCGCCGGCATCCACCAATCCCGCCTGCAAGACCTGGAGGCGCGCCCGCAGTTCGCTCCTCGTCTCCTTGAGCCGCTCCTGGGCCACCCGCAACCGCTCGAAGCCAAGCACCCGCGCGAGGAATTGCGCCCGTTCTGGCGCACTCATCGTGGCCATGACCATCAGGTCTTTCTGACCGGTGAAATAAGTGTTGAAGAACTCCGTGCGCGTCATTCCAAGGAGATGCGAGAGCTTTTCGGTGACGGTGCCGAGGCTGTTGGCTATCGGCGCAGGGTCGCCGTCCTGGAAGAGCTCGGCCTGGCTGAGGCTTCGGACGACCCGGAATTCGTGCGCGCCGAGCGAGAAGTCCAATTCCACCCGGACTGGCGACCGCGGGGGCGCACCACGGCGGCGGATAGACTCGCGGGTGCCGCGCGCCGCTGGCGTGCCGTACATCGCGAAGGCGATGGCCTCCAGTAACGTGGACTTTCCCGAGCCGTTCGGACCGATGATGCCGGTGAGCCCAGGCCCGAGGACGAGTTCCGAATCCTCGTGCTGCCGGAAGTTCACGAGCCGGAGACGGTGGATCTGCATCAGTCCTCCGCCAGCTCGCGTTCGGCCGACGCCACCAGCTCGACACCCTCGCTCACGAACGCCGCACGGTCAATCCCAGCCGGCAGGGGGCGCCGGGTGAGATAGTCCTGCACGATATCGGGGAGCGTCTGGCGGCGTCCTGGCGCGCCGACACCAGTGAGCCTGGTGGGCTCCGGCCGCCGCAGGTCGAGTTGGAAGTGCAGCGCCTCCGCCTTCCAGCTTCGCACGGCGGCGTGGTCGAGCTGCCGCCCGACATGCCGCGGCACACCGGTCACCACCAGGCGAACCACCTGATCCTCGATGCCACCGGGGACAGCCTCCACCAGCGCGGAAATGGCCGCCTGCAGTTCATCAGGTGCCATGTCTGTCCCGTCGAGCCGGGGGAGATCCAGGACGCGCCGCGCCGGGATGATCGCCTGCGGTTCGGCGGCGCCAGTCTCGAGATCCACGAGCAGCCACGCCTTTCCCGCTACCCCCTTCTCCGCCTCTTCGCGCAATTCGCCCCATGGATTGGTGCTCACATAGTCCAGTGCGCCACTGTACCAGGCTCTCGAGCCCAACTCCGTCTGGACATGGTAGTGCCCGAACGCCACGTAGCTCCATTCGCCGGGACCGAATTCTTCCGGCCGGACCACGGCGCCACCGTACTCGACCGTCGAGCGGTCGGATGGGAACACCCCATCCACTTCGCCGTGGGCGACGAGCACCTCGTACCGCGCGCTCCCATCGGGTCGCAGCACCGGCCGCACCGGCTGTACCAGCGCCTCGTGCGGCACGGCGAGCACGCTCAACTCCAGCTGCGGGTAGCTGAACCGCCGTGCCTCGTGCGTGGCGACGTCTACGCCCAGTTCGTCGAACAGCTTGAGGATGCTTCCGGTTTCGGTGGAGCGCGGGGTGTCGTGGTTGCCGGCGATCAGGACGATCGGCGCGTCGGGGAGTTCCGCGCGAATGCGCTGGAACTGCTGAAAGGCGAAGACGATGGCGGCGTTGGTGGGCCGGACGGAATGGAAGAGATCGCCGGCCACGATGATGACATCGGGCCGCGCGGCGAGCACGCCGTCCACCGCCTGACGGAATGCCATGGCGGCATCGGCCTCGCGCTGGTTGATGCCGGCGGGGGTCTGCCGATGGTATTGGCGAAAGCCGAGATGGAGGTCGGCGAGGTGCGCGAGTTTCACAGGTAGGAGAATGCGCCGCCCGAGGGCCGGAGGCAAGGCAGGGCGGCCTCTTCGCTCTCGGTCATTGCGAGGCCACGAAGTGGCCGAAGCAATCTCGGTGACAAATGCCACGATTGAGATTGCGTTGTCGGCCCCCGGCGGGGCCTCCCCGCAATGACGAAAGGGCGGCTACGAGGAATAAGGGTCTGGAGTCCCACGCAGCGGGAGCACCCCGCTTCTCCGGGAGACGAGCTCCGGCTCGACTCTCCGGCCCAGCGCGGCGGTGAAGTAGGCCAGGACGTCGTCCGGGCGCAGCTGACGGGTCCGGGCCAGCGCTCGGCGAACGTCGTCCTCCCGGCGCCCGTCCACCAGGGCGCGCACCTTGTCGGTACTGATCGCGGGGTCCATTGATCGCAGCTGGCGGGCCACCGCCTCGTCAAAGGGCAGGTCAGTTGCCGGCGGGAATCGTTCGACCCCGTCCCGTCCGGAAAGGACGCAAGGCCGCGGGAACCGGATAAACACCGGCTGGGTGAAGTGCGGATGTCGCACCATCAACTCGCCCTTGGGAAGGGTGGCGAGCTTGATCTTGGTGGCCGGCGAGAGCGTCGCGTAGCCGGCGGTGGCCAATTCGTCCGGGTCCATGCGGCCGTAGATGGTGGTCCCCGCGTTGCCGACCACCCGCCGGAGCACCTGCGAGCGGAACTGCTGGGCAGAGAACAATACCAACCCGAGATATCGCCCTCGCTCCGACAAATCGAGCAGCATCTTCCGCACATAGGTGTCAGGGCCGTCGGCGGGGGCGTACTTGTTGAGCTCGTCCACGAACACGACCACGTGGTCCACGCCGAGGTCCCGGCGCTCAAGATGCTCGCGCAGCTTGCTGACCACACGGGCGAAGACGAGGTCCTGCGCCAGCGGATCCACGCTCGCCACATCCACCACGTACACCCCACGATCGTCGAACGTGCCCCACGGCAAATCGTTGGAGGCCCCATCGTCGGTCACCAGTCCCTTGGCGCGGGTGGTAATGTTGCCGAGGCGGTTGCGGACCTTCCGGACGGTGGCGATGTGGTGGGTGCGCCAGATGTCGGTCCGATTGTTGTTCTCCAGCGAATCGAAGATCGCGCGGAAGAACGCCTCCAAGTCAGCGAACGTCAGGACGCGCCAGTCCGGCGGATGCAGCTCCGCCGCGTGGAAGTCGCGTCCGACCACCCTGTCAGCCAGGAAGTCGATGAACGCGTCGGCCTTCGCGTCGAGGTCGTCGCGGTTGAGCACCACTTCGGCGTACTCCAGCACCTCGCGGAGCCCCCAGGTGAGCGGCTCCGTGTTGGCCGCCAGGTCGGGATGGGTGCGCAGCGTGTTCAGGTTGACGCCATCCGACTTGCAGGGGGCGAAGTAGTGGACATTCTCGAACGGCTTCGGCTCGAGTCCGAGCCGATCGTAGGCGGCGATGTCTTCGGCCGACAGTTCGGCGGGCTGATCGAGGAAGCAGAGATCGGGGCCCTTCACATTGAAGCAGAGCGCCGCCACCGATCCTTTGTGCGCGGGAAATGTCTGGAAGATGCTGGCGAGGAAGAACTCCACCGCGCTCGTCTTGGTGGCGAGTCCTGATACGCCGGTGATGTTCAGGTGCGCCGCCTCGGGGCCGAGGAGGAAGTCGGCGTCGAGATACACCGGCGCCGCGAGTCCCGCCGCGCCATAGGTCCCGACCGGGATCCCGGTGGCCCGCTCACCCGCGGTGTAGGCGTCCATGCGCAGCGCGGAACGAACATCCGCGTCGGTCGCCATGCGGACCTCGCCGAGGGGCACGGGCTGCAGCGGCTCCTCGGGCTCTTGGCGGAGGACCGCGGCGGTATAGAGGCGGATTTCGGTGCGCGCGGCGTCTGCGGCCTGGGTTGGATCCCCTTCCGCGCCTGCGACCGCGTCGAGCGGGCGCGCCAGATCGGCATAGGCTGCCGCGTCCATCACCACGCCGAACACGACGCGCCCGGGGGCATCGACGCGCACGATGGCGCCAACCCCCACGGGGGATTCCCGCGCGGTCCAGAAGTGGAATTGGTGAGGGGTGGAGGGCCGGTGCTCTGTGGCGACGACGCGGCCGATCAAATCGGGGCGAATGGCGGGACCTCCGTCAGCCAGAACCCCGCGAGGCGGCGCTTGTGGTCCAGCTCGACGAGGAGGTGATCCGCGACCCGGACCACCTCGACCTCCCGGCGCCCACCGATGCGGAGGTGCACGATCTTCTC
>SPDF01000114.1 GCA_004525055.1 Gemmatimonadales bacterium
CCGATCACGAGCCACCGGACGGCGCCGAGCGGGAGCGAGACTACGATAAACGCCGCCACGAGGACGCCGGGAATGCCGCCGATGGTCAGGCCGAGCGCGGTACGGCGGTCGAACCGCCGGGCGGGAATGAAGCGCGCGGCGGCGAGGGGCAACGTCAGCGCCGCCGATCCCATCATGATGGGGAAGGCGGCGATCGGATTCATGCCGAGCAGGCTGACGAGCGCCATGCAGGGGGCGTAGTTGCCGATGCCGAGCGTGGTCAGGGAACCGATCAGGGTGTTGACGAGCACCCCGATGAGCAACGCGATGCCGGAGAGCGCCAAGGCATCGCCGCCTGCTGGAAAGACATTTACTTCCCGGAGGAAAATGAAGACGGCGGTGGCCAACAGGCCAACGGCCAGGGCGAGTTGAATCGTGCGGCGGGGCCAGCGAGCCACAAGGCCGGCGCCGAACCAGGCGCCGATGGCGCTGGCGCCGATCATCGCGATGAGGGTGACGATTTCGACTTGAATGACGGTGATATAGAGGACCGCCTCGAGGATGGTCGGCAGCGAATGCCCGACGTTAAGGGTGCCTGGAATGTCCTCGTCATCGACCAGTTTGCCGAGCTTGAGGGCGGTGCTCGTGGTGGCGAAGGAGCCGACCCCAAGCGTGTCGAGGAAGTCGGTGACGAACCCGAGCCCGAGCAGTCCGGCGAATGGGAGCCGCCCGGGCGAAGTGGATTCCATGCGGGTGCCCTTTACTCGAGGGAGATCCGTGCCTTGTTGTCCACCAGCCATTGATCGAAGGTCTGCAGCGCCGGGTTCAGCGCGCGGGAGAGCTTCAGGTTGCGCGCACCGGTGTAGTCCGCCTCAAAATCCCGCTTGAATTGAAACATGTTTCCGATGTCATCGGCGCCCGGGAACCCGAAGCTCCGATACACGTCCGGTTCCACCATGTTGTAGACCACCGGCTGTCCAAACGCCTTGGCCAACGAGGCGGCCATCTGGGAGCCGGTCAGGTGTTCGCCGGCGATGCCCACGGTCTTGCCGATGAACTCTCCGCCCCGCTTGAAGATACCGTACGCGCACTTCCCGATATCCTCCGCCGCCATGCCGGGCAGCTTCTTATCCCCCATTGGGATGGTGAAGGCGAGCACCCCATCCGGCCCCTTCTTGGGGCCCATACCGAAGCTGATGAGGTTGTCCCAGTAGAACGACGTGTACAGAAAGGTGGTGGGGACGCCCAGTTCCGTGAAGAAGGCGTTGGCCTCGGCCTTGGCGTCGAAGTGCGCCACCTTGTACTTGCCCTGCAGCGTGGGCATCCGATCGTCGCTGAGCGGAATCCAGTCGCGGCTATCCTCGAAGGTGGACCAGACGACGTGCTTGAGGCCCGCTGCCTTGGCTGCCTTGGCCATGTTTCGCGCCTGAGCCTTCTCCTTGTCGGGCGAGAAATGCTCCCAGAAGAAGGTGACGCAATAGGCGCCGTAGGCGCCGGCAAAGGCGCGCTTCAGGCTTTCCACGTCATCGACGTCTGCGGCTACCACCTCGGCCCCCCGCGCCGCCAGTGCCTTGGCGGCGGCCGAATCGACGTTCCGCGTCAGCGCCCGCACGGCGAAGGGGCTCTTCTTGTCGTTCAGGATGGCACGGGCCAGCCCGCCGCCCTGGGCGCCTGTGGCCCCCACGATCGCGATGATTTTCTTGTCTGCCATGGTGCGACTCCTTGGGCTAAGTACTAGTTGGCGATCCCTACCGCGCTGCCGACATACCGGTGGTCCGTCACCTGATCCAACATGAACGCGGCGACGTCTGCGCGGGAGACCCGGACGGTCCGGAGCCAGTGCCCGACTCGTGGACCCTGTCTATATACACCTCGGCGCGGTCCGTTGTTCAAGGCACCGGGCCGCACCAGCGTCCAGTCGAGCCCGGACACACGGACCAGCGCTTCCTGGCGGCCCTTGTCGAAGAAATAGAAGGGGAGGATAAAGACCTTCACGAAAAGCGTGTAGTACAGCCCCATCTGCCACCAGGCGTCACCCACGCCGAGGGCGGTCTCGACGATCAGGCGCCGGACACCATGCCGTCGCATGGCATCGATCAGGTTCTGCGTGCCGATGGACAGGATGCGCGTCGGATAGAACCACTGCTTGTGGCCCAGCGCCGAGAGGACCGCGTCCTGCCCCCGGACCGCGGCATCGAGCGTTTCCGGCTTCATCACATCCCCAAGCACAACCGTCAGGCTGGGGTCGGCGATCGGGAGACGGGCAGCATTGCGCACCAGTGCCGTCACCGCGTCGCCGCGGGCCAGCGCCTGCTGGACCAGCGCTCGGCCCGTTCCGCCGCTGGCACCCACGATCAGGACGCGCATCTGCCTCGGGCGCGGTACCGGTTCACCAGACCCGCACCCGGTCCGCCGGCGACAGATAGAGCGTCTGCCCCGGCTGCACGTCGAAAGACGGGTACCAGGCATCGACGTTTCGGACGGTGAACGCGCGATATTCACCCGGTGAGTGGCCGTCGGTCAGGACCCGCTGCCGGAGCGCGGGCTCGCGGTACTTGGTCCGCCAGATCTGCCCGAAGCTGACGAAGAACTGCTGGTCGCCGGTGAACCCGTCGATCACCGGTGCCTCCGCGCCGCCCAGGGACATCCGGTAGGCGTCGTACGCCGCCGCGATGCCGGCCAAGTCCGCGATGTTCTCACTGAGGGTCTGCTGGCCGTTGACCGCGAGATCGGGGAACGGCCGGTAGGCGGTGTATTGGGCAACCAGCTGTGCGGCGGAGGCCTCGAAGTGCGTGAGGTCCTCCGGCGTCCACCAGTTGTGCAGTCGGCCGGTCGCGTCGAAGAGCGCACCCAGATTATCGAAACTGTGGCTGATCTCGTGGCCGATCACTGTGCCCATGGCGCCGTAGTCCATGATAGCTGCCCGGTTCGGATCGAAGAACGGCGGTTCCAAGATGGCGGCGGGGAAGTTCATGGCGTTCATCGCCGGCATGTTGACGGCGTTGACCGTCTGCGGCGTCATGACCCACTCGCCCCGGTCCACCGGCTGGCCGAGCATCTTGAGGCGGGCCTGCAGGTGATACACCCCGGCGCGTTCCGCGTTGCCGTAGGCGTCGCCCGGCACGATGCGGAGCCCGGTGTAGCTGGGCCAGGTGTCGGGATACCCCACCCCCACCTTCAGGACAGCCAGCTTGGCATGGGCCTCTTTCTTGGTGCTCGGCGCCATCCAGGCAAGCTGGTCCACGCGAGCGCTGAAGGCGGCGATGATGTTGGCCACCATGGCCTCTGCCCGCTCCTTCTGGGCGGGGGAGAAGTGGCGGGCAGTGTAGAGCTTGCCGACCGCGAAGCCGAGCGCCCCGTTGGTGGCGCCGACCGCCCGCTTCCAGCGGTCCCGCTGGACCTGGGCGCCGCTCAGTACCATGCCATAAAAGGCAAAGGATTGCTGGTCGAAGGCGGCGGGGAGCACCGCGGTACGGGCCTGGATTGCGTGGAAGGTCAGGTAGTCCTTCCAGGTATCGAGCGGGACGCTCTTCGCCAGGGCGGAGAGCCCGGTGAAGGCGCTGGGCTGCCACACGACGAACCGCGCTGGCTTCGACAGCTCCGCCGCGGCGAAGTAAATCTCCCAGTCGAGGCCCGGAGCCTTGGTGCGGAACTCGGCGCGGGTCCAGTGGTTGTTCCCCTTGGCAAAGTCGCCGGTTGCTTCACGGGTCCAGTGGGCCTGGGCCATCTGGGTCTCGAGCTGCATGATTGCGGTGGCCTTGGCATCCGCGCCGGGAATGCCGGCGAGGTCGAGTGTGCCGGCGATGTACTGCTGGTACTTCGTCCGGATGGCGGCCATGCCGGCCGATGAGTCGACGTAGTAGCTGCGGTCGGGCATCCCGAGCCCGCCCTGCAGGAGGAAGGGGGAGTACTGGGTCGGGTCGTCGAGGTCCTGCGCCACCCAGAGCCCGAAGAGGTTGCCGGTATAGAGATTCGTGGCGTTCATGGCGTCCATGTCGGCGCGGAGCGTCGTGCCGAGGAAGTACGCCAGTTGTGTCCGGTTGCTGATCGCGGCGATCGAATCGAGGGTCGGGCGTAGAGGGGTCAGGCCCGCGGCGTCAATGGCTGCCACGTCCATGAAGCTCGAGTAATAGTCCCCGACCATCTGGGCTTCCGACCCCGTCGGGGCCTTGGACTTCGCAGTTTCCTGGATCAGGCCGGCCACGCGCTCGTCGATTTGTCCCGCGAGAATCGCAAACGACCCGTACGAGCTTCGGTCCGCCGGGATCGGAGTGTCCCTCGTCCAAGTGCCGTTGGTGTAGTCATAGAAATTGTCGCCCGGCTTGACCGAGCGGTCCATGCCGGCGGTGTCGAGGCCGGCGACGAGGGCCGCTTCTTGGGCCACCATGGCAGTGGGCAGCGCCGTCGCTGTGGCGACGCCGAGAACGGCCAGGAACAGGGAGCGACGGAAGACATTTCGCATCAGAGACCACCTTGCAATGCACTCGATGAAGGCGCCCGCTAGGGCGCCACGGTGAGTCGACAGGCTTGCCTGCAGGTAACTTAGCCTGCCTCGGTGAGCCGTTCCTCAGGGGCGTTTCAACTTGCCTCTGGACAAGTCCATCATTTTCGCGTAACTAGGGAGACACACCACAACAACATGTTCATCCCACCCGCGCCTCGAGGGCCTCGATGCTCGAAACCACCGTGCTGTGGCTGGATCAGGTCAGTGCCGAGGTGTTCTGGACCTGTGCCGCGGGGCTCGTGCTGATCGATCTGACCGCCATGGCGGTGGTCATGGCGACGCGCAGCCGGGAACTGGTCAATCGCTGGACCGGCCGCGTCCTTGCCGCCAACCTCCTCCTGCTGGGCGCCGGGCTCGGCGTGCCAGCGGCGGCGTTCACCGCCAAGCTCGCCGCCAGGGCCGTCCTTCCGGCGATGTCAGCCTCGGCGTCCACCGCAACGCAGTCCAAGTCCGCCGCGGCTGAGCCCGCGTTGCCTGCGGCGGCCCGTTAAGGCGCCACCGTCAGCGCCGCCCCGATCGTCTCAGGGTCGGCAGTCACCCGTAACATGACCGCGGCAACGTCGGCCCGCGAGACGTTCGACGTAATTCCCCACCCCACATCCGCGCCAACCTGCACCCGGTCTGTCGGTGGCCCGTCCTTCAGTTTGACCGGTCGGATGATCGTCCACCCCAGCCCGCTCGCCCGAATGGCCGCTTCCTGAAGCTCCTTGTCGGCCATGACCTCCCGCAGCACCGTCCGCACGATCCAGGGCGCCGGCCATCGTCCGGTGGCGGCACTCTCGCCGCACGAGACGGAGCTCTCGACCACCAGCCGCCGGACGCCGGCCGCACTCATTGCCTCGATGAGATGCCTGGTGCCGACGGAGCAGACCGGTACACTGGGCTGCCCCCGGTGCGCATCGGCCCCTTCAGGCTTGGCGCCCAGGGTACAGAGAACCGCGTCCTGGCCGCGCACCGCCGGGGCGAGGCTCTCGGGGCGCATGGCATCGCCGACGGCGACGCGGAGCGACGGATGGGTGAGCGGGAGACGGGCGGGATCACGCACGAAGGCGGTGACGTCGTGTCCCGCATCGAGCGCCTGCCCGACAAGGAGGCGGCCTGTGCCGCCGCTCGCACCCACGATGAGGAGACGCACGAGTTCGCTCCCTATTTCTTCGACCGGGAGGTGACCAGGAAGAGCCACGCCATCCAGAGCCCGCCGACGGCCCCGATGTAGAAGAAGAGCGCGCCCGGGCCGTCGCTCGTCCCCTTGATCAGGACCAGGACGTAGATGGACCCTAGCCCGATGGCCAGACACACCAACCCCGCCAGCGTCAGGCATCCCTGCATCGGCGCGCCTCCTCCTCGGGTCAGCCCAGCCCGTGGCGAATCGTGAACGTCTCGAGTGCACGCGCCGCCTGCGCACGGACGGCGCGCTGGACCGGCGGCGCCCATCCCAGCAGCACCCCCTTCACGCCAAGCGCCTGGCGCGCCCAACGGTACAGGTCGAATGCATCCGTGTGTTGCACG
>SPDF01000136.1 GCA_004525055.1 Gemmatimonadales bacterium
AGGGGCCACCATCAAGTACAGCACGGTGCAGAACTGGTACGCGGGCGACAGCGAGGGCGTGGGCGGCATCTACAACTTCGTGACCAAGCGCGGCAAGTGCGCCGGTGCGCGGTCACGTATCACCTGGACCCAGGTGGAAACCGGTTCGGCCATCACTTGGAAGTATCCCAGCGTCATCCTCCAGGGCGACGACTCGATCGGCGAGTTCTACTCGGTGGCTGTGGTGAACAACCGCCAGCAGGCGGACACCGGCACCAAGATGATTCACGTCGGCAAGAACACCCGCAGCACCATCATCTCGAAGGGCATCTCCGCCGGCCGCGGGCAGAACAGCTATCGCGGCCTGGTCAAGATGCTCCCGAAGGCGATCGGCGCTCGCAACTACACCCAGTGCGACTCGATGCTGATCGGGAACGCCTGCGGTGCCCACACCTTCCCGTACATCGACGTGCAGCATCCCAGCGCCTCGGTAGAGCACGAAGCGTCCACGTCCAAGATCGGCGAGGACCAGATTTTCTATTGTAAGCAGCGCGGCCTCGATACCGAGGACGCCATTTCGATGATCGTCAACGGGTTCTGTAAGGACGTCTTCCAGAATCTGCCCATGGAATTCGCCGTCGAGGCGCAGAAGCTCCTCGGCATCAGCCTCGAAGGCAGCGTCGGCTGAATCACCGGCGCCCGCTCGGCGGGCGCCATTCGGGAGACTGGCACGTGCTTGAAATCAAGAACCTGACCGCCACCGCCGGCGGTACCGAGATCCTCCGTGGCATTACCCTGTCGGTCAAGGCGGGGGAGGTCCATGCGATCATGGGGCCCAACGGGAGCGGCAAGAGCACGCTCGCGCAGGTGCTCGCAGGGCATCCTGCGTATGAGGTGACTGGTGGATCCGTCATCTACCAGGGGCAGGACCTGCTGGAGATGGAACCCGAAGTGCGGGCCCAGGCCGGCGTCTTCCTCGCGTTCCAGTACCCGGTGGAGATTCCCGGCGTCACCAACGCCTACTTTCTCCGTGCCGCCTATAACGCCAAGCGCACAGCGGCGGGGCTCGAGGAACTTGACCCGATGGACTTCCTGGACCTACTCGAGGAAAAGCTCAAGCTCGTGGAGTGGGGTCCCGAAATCATGAGCCGCGCGGTCAACGCCGGCTTCTCCGGCGGCGAGAAGAAGCGGAACGAGATCCTGCAGATGGCGGTGCTGGAGCCATCGCTGGCCATTCTCGACGAGACCGACTCCGGGCTCGATATCGATGCGCTCAAGATCGTGGCCGAAGGGGTGAATTCACTCCGCCGCGCCGATAGCGCGACCATCGTCGTGACGCACTACCAGCGGCTCCTCAATCACATCGTGCCCGACTTCGTGCACGTGCTGGCCGGCGGGCGAATCGTGAAGTCGGGCGGCAAGGAGCTGGCGCTCGAGCTCGAGGCGCGCGGCTACGAGTGGCTCACTGAAGTCGAGGGAGCCGTCGCGTGACCGCCACCCGGACTCCCGTCGCCCCATCACCCCGGCCCACCGAACCAGGATGGGTCGCCGAACTGCGGCGCGAAGGGGCGGCCCAGTTCGAGGGGCTGCGCCTCCCGACGACGCGTGACGAGGACTGGCGCTTTACCGACTTGTCGCCGATTTCCAAGGCGGCCCTCGGCCCCGCCCGTGTGCCCGGCGCGCTGCACGACGCGGACATCGCTCCGTTCCTCTTTGGGCACGCCGAGTGGCCACGCCTGGTCTTCGCCAACGGCCGGTACCAGCCGTCACTCTCCAAGCTGACCGGCCTGCCGGCGGGAGCCCGCGTCGGCCCACTCGCCGAATTGCTCGCTGACGCGCCGGGCCTGATCGAGGGCACCCTCGGCAAGCTGGCCGTCCAGCCAGCCGCTTCCGCGATCGTCGGCCAGAACGCCTCGGCGTTCGTCGATGGCTACGCCGTCGTACTGCCCGCTGGCGCCACGGTAGACACCCCGATCCATGTCCTCTTTGTTGCCGACAGCCGTGCCCCAGGGGGCGCCGTGCACCCGCGCAACGTGGTGATCCTCGGCGCCAACGCCGTGGCATCGGTCGTCGAGAGTTTCGTCACGCTGGCCGAGGGCGTCGCGCTGACCAATACCGTCACCGAGGCCAGCCTGGCCGCCGGTGCCCGATTCGATCACTGCAAGATCCAGCGGGAGAGCGCCCAGGCGTTCCACCTCGCCACCCTCGAGGTGCGCCAGGAACGGGACAGCTACCTGAACTCGTTCTCCTTTGCGCAGGGCGCCGCTTTGTCGCGCACCAACATCTACACGACACTCGCCGGACCGGGCGCGCACGCGACGCTCTACGGGCTGTATCTCGCCGAGGGGCGGCAGCATGTGGATCACCAGACACGGATCGAGCATGCCGCTCCCGACTGCACCAGCTGGGAGGTGTACAAGGGCATCCTCGATGGCCACGGCCACGGGGTGTTCAACGGCAAGGTGTACGTCCAACCGGAAGCGCAGAAGACCGACGGCAAGCAGACCAACAAGAACCTGCTCCTCTCCGAGACGGCCAAGGTGGACACCAAACCGCAGCTCGAGATCTTTGCCGACGACGTGAAGTGCACCCACGGCGCGACGGTGGGAAGCCTCGACGCGCTGCCGCTCTTCTACTGCCGGAGCCGGGGGATTCCCGAGGCCGAGGCGCGGACCCTCCTCACCTACGCCTTCGCGGCGGATGTGCTGGAGGAAATCCGGAGCCGACCGGTGGTTGACTATCTGGAGGGGTTGATGAGAGAGTGGCTGTTGACAGCGGGGAAGCGGGGACGCGGGCCAGCGCGGAAGGAAGCGAGCTGACTGTGCCCGCTACTTCGGCTTCCCCGCTGGCCCGCGTCCCCGCCCAAGCCTTGGACGTCGCCGCCATTCGCCGCGACTTCCCCATTCTCAGCAGACAGGTGAATGGGAAGCCGCTGGTGTATCTGGACAACGCGGCCACAGGGCAGCGGCCGCTGGCGGTCATTGAGGCTGTGCGGCGGTCGATGGCAGAGGAAAACGCCAACATCCACCGTGGGGTGCACTACCTGAGTGAGGTAGCCACGCTGGAGTACGACGCGGTGCGGGAGGATGCGCGCGAGTTTCTCAACGCGCCGGCCAGCCATGAAGTCATTTTCGTGCGCGGCACCACCGAGGGGATCAACCTCGTCGCCCAGAGCTACGGCCGGAGCACCCTCCGCCCCGGTGACGAAATCCTGCTGACAACAATGGAGCACCACAGCAACATTGTCCCCTGGCAGATCGTGGCCGGGCAGACGGGTGCGGTGGTCCGTGCCATCCCGATCACCGATGCCGGCGAGGTCGATCTCGACGCCTACCGGAAGTTGCTCAGCCCGCGCACTCGTATTGTCGGGGTCGTGCATATCTCCAACGCCCTTGGGACGATCAATCCGGTGGCGGAGATGACACGGTTGGCGCACGAAGTCGGCGCCGTGGTCGTCGTGGACGGCGCGCAAGCCGCCCCGCATATGGCGGTGGACGTGCAGGCCCTCGGCTGTGATTTCTACGCCTGCTCCAGCCACAAGATGTTCGGGCCCACGGGTGTCGGGATGCTCTGGGGCCGCTCCACGCTCCTGGAGTCGATGCCACCCTGGCAGGGCGGCGGCGACATGATTCACACCGTCAGTTTCTCCGGGACGACGTTTGCTCCTCTCCCGGCCAAGTTCGAGGCGGGCACGCCTGCCATCGCGGAAGTGATCGGGCTGGGCGCCGCTATTCGCTATCTCCGAGGCGTTGGGTTCGATGCCATCGGGGCGTGGGAACATGAACTTCTGGTTCGAGCCACTGAGGCGGTGCGCGAGGTGCCCGGCATTCGGCTCGTCGGGACCGCCCGGGAGAAGGCAGGTGTCCTCGCCTTCACCCTGGCTGGCGTTCACCCGCACGATCTCGGCACCATTCTCGACGCCGATGGCGTGGCGATCCGGGCCGGGCACCACTGCGCCCAGCCGGTCATGGAACGCTTCGGTGTCCACGCGACCGCGCGTGCGTCATTCGCCTTCTACAACACCCTCGAAGAAATTGACGTATTGGTGCGGGGACTGCACCGGGCCCGGGAGGTCTTTGCGTGAGCCGCGACCTGGACGACCTGTACCAGAGCGTCATCCTCGACCACAACAAGACGCCGAGGAACTTTCGCGAGTTGCCGCCGCCAGCCAGCCACGCCGATGGGCACAACCCGCTCTGTGGCGACCGGCTCACCGTCTGGGTCGATGTGGATGGCGACACCGTCAAGGACGTGACGTTCCTGGGCAACGGGTGCGCCATCTCCAAGGCCAGCGCCTCGATGATGACGGCGGCGGTCAAGGGAAAGTCCCGCGCCGACGCGATGGCACTCGCCGATGAATTCCAGAAGCTGGTAACGGGAAAGCTTGATGGCGCGGCGGAACGCAAGGCGCTCGGCAAGCTGCAGGCGCTGGCTGGCGTCTCCGACTACCCTGTGCGGGTCAAGTGCGCCAGCCTCGCGTGGCACACGCTGAAGGCGGCGCTGGCCGGCGCTGCGGAACCGATGTCGACCGAATAATCACCGGGGCCCGAGGGCCCCGGTCAACTGAACCTGGAGAGTCCCACACATGCCGTATCAGGAATCGTTGGTGGCCCCGATGCGGGCCGAGATGACCGAAATGGGCGCCGCGGAACTGCGGACGGTGGCCGACGTGGACGCCGCCATCGGCAGCGCCACCGGAACCACGCTCGTATTCGTGAACTCGGTCTGCGGCTGCGCGGCGGGCAACGCTCGGCCGGCCGTGAAAATGGCGCTCGGACACAGCGCCTTGCCGGACCGGACCGTGACCGTCTTCGCCGGTCAGGATGTTGATGCCGTTGCGCGGGCCCGGAGCTATCTCGGCGAGTACCAGCCGAGCTCGCCTTCGATCGCCCTGCTCCGCGACGGCGAAGTGGTGCACTTTGTCCACCGCCACCAGATCGAAGGGCGGAGTCCGCAGGCCATTGCCGCCGACCTGACCAAGGCGTTCGACACCTACTGCAGCAATTCCGTCGGCGCGTGAGCGGCCACGTCTTTCATCCCGGGCACCACGACCTGCACGGCATCACCGTCGTGCTGGAGACGGATGTCGAGCTCTGGGTGGGGCGGTTCGATTCAGTCACGCCCAAGGGGGTGCTGCTGCACGATGCCGGTTGCTATGAGGACGGGGTGACGGAGGGGACCCGCGAGGAGTATCTGCGGAAGACGCTCAAGTTCGGGGTGCGGGCCACCACAAAGAACAAGCTGATTCCCGAAGATGCGGTGCGAGGGATGCGGCAGCTGGCGGAAATTGCCGGGCACGACTGAGGACTGAGGACGAAGGGCCGGGGGAAGGAGTTTCTCCCCGGTCCTTCGTCCGTATTAGGAGGGCCAGGCCTGGTCCCCGTGTTCGTCAATGAGGGTTATGGCGTCCACAGGACAGGCACGGGCGGCATCGAGGATCAGTTCATCCTCCGCCCCCTCGGGGTCCAGGACGACGGA
>SPDF01000064.1 GCA_004525055.1 Gemmatimonadales bacterium
ACGACCCTCCTCGCAGCCACGGCGCTTGCCTCCACCGGTGCGCTTACCGCGCTTCCCCATGCGCGGTGGTTGGCGGCTGCGGCGTGCCTTACCATTCCCTGCCTGATCTGGCGGGACTCGCAGGTGTTGTTCGGCCTCAACCTCCTCTGGCTCGGCGTTCTCCTGGCCACTGCGGCAGCCGGCTCCCAGATCCGGGCCCTCGATCGCATTCCGATCTCCGCGATGCTGCGGGGGGCCATCGGCGTGCTCGGCGCCGTGATCGTCGGCCCACTCCCGGTGCTGGCGGGCGACATCCGATGGAGTGCGCTCCCCGTCGCCGGTCGGGCGCGTCGCCTCGCGGCGGTCAGTGTCGGGCTCGCTGCTGCGGCCCCCGTCCTGGTCGTCTTCGGGGGGCTCCTCGGCTCCGCAGATCCGTTGTTTGCGAAGTCGATGTCGCGGGCGCTGTCGATCGATTTGTGGCAGGAGGCGCGGCACCTTGGGCAGGTCGGCATGATCGCATGGGTCGGGATCGGGATCCTGCGGAGCGGATTCTGGCTCGAGGGGCGTGGCCCGACGCGAGTGTTGGTACGTCCGGAGCTGCCGGCTGCTGCGGTTTTCACCTTCGTCGCGGCCATCGGTGGGTTGCTCGCGGTATTCGTAGGGTTCCAGGCGGGGGAGCTCTTCCTCTCGGCGCAGGACTTCCAGACAACGATGGGGATGACGATCTCGGCATACGCCCGGAACGGGTTCTTCGAACTCGTCTGGGTGGCGACGCTCTCACTTCCGATTCTCCACCTGGCGGACTGGTGCCTCAGCCGCCGTGACTCGATCGCGGTGGGCCGGTTCCATCGGCTCACGGCACTGGTCGTTGTCCTGCTCACGCTGGTCCTCGCCAGTGCGTTCTACCGCATGGTACTCTACGGCTCGTTGTACGGACTGACCGAACTCCGGCTCTATACGATCGCCTTCATGCTCTGGCTGGCGGGGGTGTTCGGGTGGTTTGGGGCGACGGTGCTCCGCGGCCGGCGGTCGCGGTTCATCCCTGGCACCCTGGCGGGGGCCTTCGCGGTCCTGGTGACGCTGAACGCGGTCAACCCCGACGCCCTCATCGCCCGAGTGAACCTGAATCGTGACGGTGCGCGGCTCGATTGGCGCTACCTGACTGCACTCAGCGCCGACGCGGTGCCGACGATTCTCGCCGCCGCCGACGAAGTACCACCGACGGAACGCTGCACGGTACTTTGGAGCCTGCATGATCGATGGGGAGAGGGCGCGCAGCGCAGGTCGAGCTGGAATACGTCTCGGCGTGCGGCGGCGCGGAGCTTTGAACATGCCTTTGCGGGCACCCCGACGTGTGCCCAGCCGGTGCCGCGCCGATAGCGCTGACGAGTCAGGGTACGGACGCGAGGTTGTAGAGCGCCCGGAACGCGGTGAAGGCCTCCGCGAAATCGGTGTGCGTCACCTGCACGGTCCTGCCGCCGATCCGTTCACTGCCCGGCACCATCTCGGCCATGTCGGCGTGGTGACTTGAGCAGAAGTCCACTTCGATTGTGGCCGGTGAAGCGACGGTCCACGGTTTCGGCGGCTGCCGAACCGCCGCCGCCACCCCTTCGCGGATGAGCCGGCAGGCCTCGGCGGGGGCCACGGACCGGGCACCATGCCGTGCGACCGCGTGCTTGACCACGACGGTGCGGGTTCCGGTACCCAGCAAGTCCTCGCATTCCGCGGCCAGGGCCTGATCTCCCGACACGAGTGCCACAGGTACCCCGAACCTCCCTGCCAGCGCGGCGTTCAGGCCGAGTTCGCCGACCGCCTGACCGTTGAGTCGGACCTGAAAGATCCGGTCGGTGTATGTATGGTCGAGAATCGCGTGCGCCGTTCCGGCCTGGGCGTGATAGCCGATGAAACAGGCGGCGTCGAACCCTTCCTCAATTCCCTGGAGCATGGAGCGGGGCTTGGTCGAGCCGCTCACCAGTTCGGCGGCTGGGTGCAATTCCTCCGCGAGCAGGTTCCGCATGAGCCAGTGACTGTCGTTGACCACGACTCGGGTGGCACCGGCAGCCAGCGCTCCCTCCACGGCGGCGCTGGCCTCCGCGGTCATAAGACGCCGGAAGCGCCCATATTCTCCTGCACACAGCGGATCGATCGGGTTCGTCTGATCCTCGTGCACCACCCCCGCGATCCCTTCCATGTCCACCGACAGATAGACCCGCATCGTCACACTCCTCAGTAGACCCGGCCGCCGAGCGGCACGGTCCGTTCCGGTTGCAGCAGTACGACCTGCCCCGCCTCATTCGGCACGCCGAGCACCAGGACCTCCGACGCGAATCCGGCGATCCGCCGCGAGCCGAGGTTCACCGCTGCAATCACGTAGCGCCCCACGAGGTCCTCTGCGGCGTAGACCTCAGTCAGTTGCGCACTCGACGTGCGCTCACCCATGTCGCCGAACTCCACCCAGAGGCGATACGACGGCTTTCGTGCGCCGATGTTTGGCTCCGCCCGGGTGATGCGTCCGACGCGGAGGTCGAGGACGCTGAAGGCCGCCACGGCATCGTCGCTCACAGGAGCTCGCCTCGTGTGACGGTGACCGCCTGGCCTCCGAGCAGGACCCGGTCTCCCCTGACCTCGACGCGCACGTCGCCGCCGCGCGCCGATGCCTGATGGGCCAGGAACGAGGACTTCCCGAGCCGTTCCTGCCAGTAGGGTCCGAGGACGCAGTGTGCCGAGCCGGTCACCGGGTCCTCGTCGATGCCGACGGCCGGGCCGAAGAAGCGGGAGACGAAGTCGTACTGCCCGCTATTGCCCACGGCGGTGACGATCACGCCGCGCGCATTCACGACGCGCAGCGCGCGGAAATCGGGCTCGAGGGCGCGGACCTCGGACTCCTGCCCCACTTCGACGAGGTAGTCGTAGGCCGACTTGGCCACCGCGACCGGTGCGCAGCCGAGGGCGGCGGCCATCCCCGCCGGCGCCGGCCCCGGGGTCGCAGGCGTGGCGGGAAAGTCGAGCTCGATCCACCCGTCACGCTGGGTGGCGGTGAGAAGCCCGCTCTGGGTGTGGAAGCGGGCAACGGCCTTCGGCTCGAGGTGCCGTTCTGACCAGAGAAAATGTGCGCTCGCCAGGGTCGCGTGCCCGCAGAGCTCGACCTCCACCTCCGGAGTGAACCAGCGGAGCCCGAAGCCGTCATCGCGGGGGAGGAGAAAGGCGGTCTCCGAAAGATTCATCTCTGCCGCGACGGACTGCATCCAGGCGGCGTCCATCTCGCGTTCGAGGAGGCAGACGGCCGCCGGGTTGCCGGCGAATGGGCGGTTGGTGAAGGCATCGATCTGATGGAGTGACAGCGGCATCGTCGGGCGTCCCGGAGGGGAAGGGGATCAGGGGTCGGAGGCGGACCCGTCGAGGCAGGCATCGGCCTCAATTTCGACGAGCATGCGCGGGTCGATGAGCCGTCTGACCTCTACCATGCTTGTGGCGGGGCGGATATTGCCGAAGCGCTCGCCGTGCGCCCGCCCGACGGCTTCCCACTGGTCGATGTCGGTCACATACATCCGGGTGCGGATCACGTCCGCCATCGTGGCGCCGGCCTGGGCCAGGGCCCGTTCGATATTGTCGAGAGTCTGGACCGCTTGCGCGTAGACATCGCCCTCGCCGATAATGCCGCCCTGGCCGTCCGTTGCCGTCGTTCCTGACACATGTACCCAGCGCCCGACGCGCACCGCGCGGGAATACCCCACGATCGGCTCCCACGGCGTGCCGCTGGAGATGCGGCTCCGCATCAGCGGTTCACCTTCGCGTGGTGGCACGCCACTTCGATACCGCCAATCTGGCGGAGAACGGGTCGCTCGGTGGTGCAGCGCTCATCCTTGTCCGGATCCGGGCACCGGGGATGGAAGGCACACCCGGAGGGCGGATTGGACGGACTCGGCGGATCACCCGGCAGGATGATTCGCAGCCGCTTCGTCTCGGGGTCGGGTACCGGGACCGCGGAAAGCAGCGCCTTGGTGTACGGGTGCGCCGGGCGGGCCAGCACCTCTTCCGTGCGGCCGCTCTCAACGATACGACCGAGGTACATCACCGCCACGCGTTGGGCGATCTGCCGTACCACCGCCAGGTCGTGCGCAATGAAGAGATAGGATATTCCCCGCCGCGCCTGCAGGTCTGCCAGGAGATTCAACACCTGCGCCTGCACCGATACGTCGAGTGCGGACACGGGTTCGTCGCACACGATGAATTCCGGTTCCACCGCAAGTGCCCGGGCGATCCCGATGCGCTGGCGCTGGCCACCGGAGAACTCGTGCGGATAGCGGGCCGCATAGCCGGGGTCGAGTCCGACCTCTTCGAGCAGTTGTGCCACCCGCCCAGGGATCTCGGCGCGTGGCGCCAGTCGATGGATCTCGATGCCTTCGGCGATCGCATTGCCGACGTTCATCCGAGGGTTCAGGGAACTGTACGGGTCCTGGAAGATGATCTGGAGTTTGCGCCGGGCCTGCCGCAGGGCGGCAGGGTCGAGCGCGAGGAAGTCGCTCCCATCAAAGAAGACGGAACCGGCGGTGGCATCCTGTAGCCGGAGGATCGTCCGACCGACGGTGGATTTGCCGCAACCCGACTCGCCGACCAGCCCGAGTGTCTCCCCCTTGCCGACCGTAAACGACACCCCGTCCACCGCGCGGACCGGCGGTGCCTTCCGCGCCAGGAATCCGGTGGCCTTGTAGTACTTGACGAGGCCGCGGACTTCGACGAGTGGCGAGCTCATCGTTGCCCCGCTTCCGCCAACCAACAGCGCATGCGGTGCTGCTCGCCGACGGGGAGCGCGGGCGGGTCATCGGTGGCGCAGCGGGGCAGGGCGTCGGGGCAGCGCGGGTGGAAGCGACACCCGGAGGGCCACGCCGTCGGGGGCGGCACCGTTCCGGCAATCGGCGTCAGCCGGGTGACCGTCCCGGTAATCCTCGGCACCGAGGCCAGGAGGCCTTTGGTATATGGATGGGACGGCCGTGCGAAGAGTGCGGCGGTCGTGGCCTCCTCCACGAGTCGGCCGGCGTACATCACGGCCACGCGGTCGGCCCGCCCCGCCACAATACCGAGGTCGTGCGTGATGAGCAGCACCGCCATGCCGCGTGCGGCACGGAGGCGGTCGAGCAGTTCGAGGATCTGCGCCTGCACCGTCACGTCGAGGGCGGTGGTCGGCTCATCCGCGACGAGGAGTTCGGGCTCCGAAGCGAGCGCGATGGCGATCATCACCCGCTGCCGCATTCCACCGCTCAGCTGGTGCGGATAGTTGTCGAGCCGCTCGACCGGGTCGGGGATGCCGACTTCCTGGAGCAACTCGAGGGCACGTGCGCGTGCGGCACGCTTCGATACCTGTTGGTGCGCCCGTACGCTTTCGCTGATCTGGTCGGCAACGGTGAAGACCGGATTGAGGCTCGTCATTGGATCCTGGAAGATCATGCCAACGCGGCGACCCCGGATGGAGCGGAGTTCAGCGGCGCCCAAGGCGAGCACATCGGTACCCTCGAGCCGAATGACACTGCCCGGGAGGATCTGCCCAGGGGGAGGGACGAGGCGGAGGAGAGCAAGCGCGGTCAGGCTCTTGCCGCACCCCGATTCGCCGACCACCGCGAGCAGTTCGCCTTTTGAAAGTGAGAAGCTCACGCCGTCCACCGGGCGCGACGTGGCGCCCGATGACGGGAAGGTGATCCGGAGGTTCTCAACTTCGAGCAGTGGGCTCATGCGCTCCGCGGGTCGAGGGCGCCGCGCAAGGCGTCGCCGATGAGATTGACGGCCAGGACGGTGACGACGATCGCCAGGCCGGGAAAGATGCTGGCCCAGGGCGCGGTCGTCAGGAGGGGGCGGGCATCGAGGATCATTCCGCCCCACGAGGGAGTCGGGGGGCGCACACCCACGCCGAGGAATGACAGCCCGGCCTCGAGCAGGATCACGTTACCGACGCCAAGGGTGGCGGCCACGAGAAGCGGTCCAGCCACGTTTGGCAGCAGGTGTCGGAAGATAATCCGTCCGGGCCCTGCGCCGAGTGACCTGGCCGCAGCCACGAACTCCGCTTCGCGGAGTCGGAGGACCTCTCCACGGACAATACGGCTGGTTCCGAACCAGCCAGTGGCGCCGAGCACCAGGATCAGCGCCCCGAGCGGCATCTGTTCCCAGACCGCCACGAGGAGGAGGAGCAGGAAGAGCCGTGGAATGGCGAGCGCGCCGTCCACGATCCGCATCAGCGCGCCATCGACCCATCCGCCGTAGAGGCCGGCGACGCCTCCGACCAGGGCGCCGAGCAGGATTGCCAGGGCGACGGCGAGGGCAGAGATGGTGAGCGAGATGCGCCCGCCGGAGACCACACGCGAGAGGATGTCCCGGTTCAGCTGATCAGTGCCGAAGGGGTGCCCCGCGCCGGGGGCCCTGGCGCCGGCCATCAGGTCGGGCATCGCGTTCGGATCGGGGAGGAGCCACGGGCCGACGAGCACGAACGCGGTGAGAAGCGCGAGGATGAGTAGGCCAATCCGTCCGGACGGATTGGCAATCGTGCGCGAAAGGAGCCGCCAGAGGGAGCCGGTCATGCGTGGCGTACCCGCGGGTCGAGGGCGTAGTAGCCGATGTCGGCCAGGATGCCGCCGAGGAGCACCAGCGCGGACACCAGCATGGCGGTGCCGAGAATGACGGGGTAGTCGCGCGCGCCAACGGCGTTCGCCGCGAGCGAGCCGAGCCCGGGCCAGTTGAACACCTGCTCGACGAAGACCGAACCCGACACAAGAATCGGCAGCCAGAGGCCGAGAATACCGATGACGGGGAAGAGGGCATTGCGCCAGGCATGGCGCCAGAGGACCTGGCGTTCGGGCAGGCCGCGCGCACGGGCGGCGAGAACGAAGTCGAGTCGCAGGACTTCAAGCAGCGCCGTGCGCTGGTAGCGCATCACCGCGGCGAGGCTCACCGCCGTCAGGGTCACGGCGGGGAGGACGAGATGCCGGAGCAGGTCACCGGTGGTGGCGAGCCAGCCTGCGTCGGGCCCCAGCAGCGGGTCGTGCATCTGCGCGACGGGGAGCAGGTGGTATCGGATCCCGAAGAACCAGGCGAGCACCAGCCCGAGCCAGAAAGAGGGCATGGCATAGAAGGTGAGCGAGGCCCGGGTGAGCCAGCGATCGGTGGCCTTGCCACGCCGCACTGCCTGCAGGACGCCCAGCGTCACCCCGATCCCGAAGGTCATCAGCAGGACCGTCACCCCGAGGATGAGCGAGGCCGGCAGTCGGGTAGCGAGGAGGGTCGAGACGCGGGTCGGATAGTGCTCGATGGAAACGCCGAGATCGCCGACGAGGGCGCCGGAGACGAACGTCTTGAACTGGGTGGCGATCGGCTGGTCGATGCCGAACCGGCGGCGCAGTTCGGCACTCTCTGCGGCCGAGACCTGCCGGTCGCCGGTGAGGCGCTCGAGTGGGTCTCCCGGGGTGAGCCGCATCAGTACAAAGAGCAGCACCGTGACCACCAGGAAGGTGAGCACGGCCTGCGCGAGGCGCCGGAGGAGCCAGCG
>SPDF01000031.1 GCA_004525055.1 Gemmatimonadales bacterium
CACGGCCTGCTTCGCCCCGAGGTGTTCGAGGTCTTCCGCGAGGTGGACCACATCCTCCACGCCGGGGACATCGGCCCGCTCGACATCCTGACCGAACTGGAGGCGATTGCCCCGGTGACGGCGGTCTTTGGCAACACCGACAATTGGGATGTGCGTGCGAAAGTGCCGCAGGTGGCGGAACTAGAGCTGGAGGGGATCCGGATCGTGGTGACCCACGGCAATCAGTTCGGCAGCCCCACCCCCGAGGCGTTGAACGCGGCCTTTCCCGAGGCAGACGTGCTGATCTTCGGGCACACCCACCGCCCGCTGCTCACCACCGTCGATATCACGGTCACGGCGATGAACCCCGGAGGGGCGGGGGCCCGTCGATTCGACCTCCCGCCCTCCGTGGGCATCATGGAGCTGGAGGCGGGCCTCCCGCCGCGAGCCCGTTTGGTGCCTTTGCTCGCGGCCGGAGACGAATAGCTAGTCCTGGTCGGGGTCGATCGGCGGCGCCTGGCTCGCCGGATTGATCCCGAGGCCCCAGATCTCCCCGTCCACGATGACCCAGCGGATCTGAATCGGCTCCGGGGCCATCGAAAACTCCGCGGTGCGCCAGTACTGTGGATTCCCCTTTCGCATCACGACCATCTCGCCCAGCAGCTTCGTCTCTTCTCCCACCTGCCCGGTAAAGCCGTCGAACTGCTCGGCCATCTCGTCCGGGCTGCCCATGCTCGTGCGCGTTTCTTCCCGCATGTGGGCGAACAGGCTGTCGAACTGAGCCGTATAGATCCAGTTCGTGAATAGCCGGCCTAGCTCGAGTTCGTTGCCCGCCCTGGGGTGGACTGTCGGGGTGGGGGCTGCTGCGTCCGCAGCTGGGGACTGGGCCACCAGCAGGGTAGGGGCCGCCAGGAGGGCGGCGGTGAGGAGTGCGCTTCGAACGGACATGGGAACCTCTATTTGGGTTAGGTGACCAGCCCAATACGGAGGCATGTCTCGATAGTTTCAGGGTGGAACAATCATTCTTCCACAATGGTAATTGGCCGCGAGGAGGACACCGCCCCGCCGGCCCGGTCCGTGATGCGCACCTCGAGGACGTACTCACCGGGCGTGAGGGTCGCGAGGTTGAGCGTCCGGGTGACCCGGGTCGGCGTGCCGGCGCTGCGCTCCTCGACGCCCAGCGTGATGCTCGGGCCCTGGCTGTTGTCCCCCCGGCGAGCCGTGACTTCTGCCTGGTACTCCTGCCCGCCCGGAATTCCGTAGACCTCGTAGTACAGCTCCACGGGCACGCTGGCGCGATGGCTGCTCCGCGGCGTCACCCAGGCGGTATCACCGGGGGCTGCCAACCATGGCGCCGACCAACCCCTCACACCGATAGCCAGGTCGCTGACAGCCAGCCGGCTGGAATCGTGCACAGGGATGGTGATGAGTTGCGAGGCGAGGAGGGCTCCGGTCGAGTCCCCGGTCTGCACCGCCGCCTGCCAGGACCAGGTGCCTGCGGGGAGCACCGTCGGGAGGCGGAGGAACGCCGTGTAGGTCGTGTCGGCCCCGTCGGGATGGAACGGAGCAACGTAGACCACCGTTGTATCAAACCTCGCGACGGCGACCTCCCCGTGACCGAACGCAGCGAACCGCACCCGGACCGTGTCGCGCTGACCGGCGTGGCCAGGCGCTGGCTGAACCACCGCGACCGCCAGCTGTACGACGGAACCCGCTGGTGCGACGCCGATCGCCAACGGGAGCACCTGGGAGGTGACGGACGCAGGGAACTGCAAGGGGTAAGCCTCGGTGGTCGTGGCGATTTCGATGCTCTCCTTTCCCATGCGGTACAGGGCTTGCCGGTAATTGAGCGCGGAAGACATCCCGGCGTACACCAGGCGACGATAGACATCGTTGACCACGCGCATCTGGTAGTAGAGTTCATCGGAATCGCACCCGAAAGTCGACGTGCAAACGATGTTGTCGATCGACCGGATGAGCACCATGTCACCCACACTGTTCTGCGCCGCGAAATGAAGCAGCAGCGTGTCCTGGACACGGTTGTACTGCCACGTCTCGCTCGCGACATATCCAATGACCAGTGGAGCAAACCGGATGTCGGGCGATCCCATGCGGACGTACACCACCCCGCGGCTGTCGAGCATGGAGTCGAAGGGAAAGCTGAAGAGCAGGTCGCCGGGTTTGTGCATGTGCCGGACATCACTGAAGGCGAAGTACCGGTCCGCGTAGGCGATCCGCTTGTAGTGCTCCTGCAGGCGCTCTCCCGGAGAGCGAAGTTCCCGGGCCCCGCGCGCATTCCAGAACTGATGCAGGAAGGCGACCCGGCTCTCCGCGCTGGTGCTGTCGAACTCGGCCATCTCGGGCGGAATCGCGATGAGGCTCATGTCGCGGCGCAGCATTGCCAGCATGTCCGGGTCGTGGCTGCGGACCGCACGCCAGTAGAACACCTCACCGTAGGCATCGCCCTCCGCGAGCAGGGCGCGGGCCCGTTCATACTGCACGGCGGGAGTGGCCTGGTCGGGCGGGACGGCCTCGAGCGCCGCCTGGGCCGCCTGGACGTTTCCCATGCGCCATTCTGCGCGGGACAGTGCGACCAGGAATTCCGGGGTGGCCGCGTCGGGGGGGAGTTGGCGTGCGTGTGCGATGGCGGTCGCCATCATCGTGGTGTCGCGGCGTTCGACGGCAAGCCGCAGTTCACCTTCGATCGCGGGCGTGTAGCGGGGATCGAGGGCGAACGCCTTGCCGTAGGCATCGGCTGCCTGCTGGAACTCGCCCATGCCCGGTCGGGTGCCAAGGTTCAGCTTGTTTTCCCAGGTGATCAGCCCGAGCGCGGTGTGGGCGTCGCCGAGGCCGGCCCAGGGAGCCGGCCAGGTGGGTTCGAGATTGGCGGCGCGGCGGAAGTCCTTCTCCGCCAGCGCCGGCTTGCCTGCTCGAAGCCTCGCGAAACCGGCACGGATGCGGGCCAGCGCCTCGGTCGAGTCTCGGGTCCCCACACCCTCGTATTGCTCGGCCAATGAGACCAGGTGCGCGGTGTCGGTCACCGACGCGATCGAGTCCCGGAATGCGCGCAGCGCCTCCCGGTCGCCCGGGCTCTGGGCGCTCAGGGGGAGTGCCGGCACTGCCAACAGCACGATGACCCATCGCCACAGGCGCACCGCTACACCTCCCACTCCTCCAGCCGGACCGTTCGCTTCAGTGCCTCGGGGTGCATCCGGAACCACGACAGCAACAGCAGGATCTCGTCGATGGCTTCGAGGGGGAGCGGGCCGGCGGCCGGTTCCTCGCGCCCGAGTTCCTCTTTCACCACCGCCCCGAACGCGATGCGCTCGATGGGCGTGGTCGGATAGGGGAAACAGGCTCGCACCGTGCCCCGACGCACCAGGTATGCCCGGTCGTCGCCGAACACCCCCGGATCCCGGTACACGAAGGTGAGCAGATCCACCGCCGTTCGTGAGCGCGCCGTGGCCGCCAGGAGCCATTCGAGGTGCTCGAACCGCTCGCGCCACGTGGCGGCCCGCTCGTAGTCCTGGGCCACCGCCGCCTCCTGCATCGCGTCGATCGCGCGGTCAATCGGCTGGATGGTGCGACCCTCGAGAAAGGCGGCGGCGGTCTCGATCCGGCGGCGGTAGTCCTTCTCGCTCACCAGCCCCGCGCACGGACCGGTGCACTGCCCCAACTCGTGTCGGTGGCAGGCCGCCTGTGTCGTTGCGGTGAACAGATCTCCCTGGTCCGCGAAGACGATCGGCATCCGTGCTTCGCAGTCCCGGAGGCCGAGCAGATCGTTCAGGACGCGGAGCGCCTCCTCCACCCGCCTGCGCGAGCGAAAGGGACCGTACACGCGCCCGTCTTGCCTGCCGATCGTGGCGCCCTGATACACCTTCGGTGCGGGAGAATCCAGAATTTTCACGAACACCGCCCGCCGCGTCCGGTTCATGGCCACGTTGAACGGTGGGTGGAAGTGGCGGATTTGGCGGAGTTCGCCCAGGCACGCAGCGAAGTCGCTGTGGACATAGTCCCAGGTGATGTCCCCGGCGGCGTGGAGGATCCGCGCGGCCTTATCCTCTGGAAAACTCGCCCGGAAATAGGTCATCAGCCGCGCCCGCAGCCGCTTCGCCTTCCCGACGTACAAGAGCCGCCCTGCGGGGTCCGTCATCCGGTACACGGCGGGCCGGTTCTCGGCGAGCAGGCGCACCCGCTCTCGCAGGGCGCCCAGGTCGGCGGAGGCAAGCGGAAGGGCGGCGAGCTGGGGCATTAGACCTGGCAGCGGTGGCAGAAGACGGTGATGCGTGCATCGAGTGCGTGGGTGCCGGCGAGCGGCGTGCCGCAGTGAACGCACGGCTCCCCTTCGCGCCCGTAGACCAGCAGCGAAAGCTGGAACTTTCCCTTTCCGCCGGTGCCGGTACGGTAGTCTCGGACGGTGCTGCCTCGGCCCGACACGGCCGCGGAGAGAATCCGGCCGAGCTCGCGGTGGAGCGCGTCCCACTCCGGAATCGACAGTCGCCGCGCTTCCCGTGACGGGTCGATCCCGGCGGCGAAGAGTGCTTCGTTCGCGTAGATATTGCCGACCCCGGCCAGGAGCTTCTGGTCCATGAGCGCCTTCTTGATGGACTGCCGTGTTCGGCCGACGTTCGTCCGCATCACCTCCAGGGTGAACCCTTCCTCCAGCGGTTCCGGCCCGAGAGCGGCGTCATAGGACGCCCACCCCTTGGCATCCAGCCAGAGCAGCGTCCCGAGGCGCCTCACGTCACGGTATACCAGGGTACGTCCGTCGTCCAGCGTGGCGCGGAGCACCGCGTATCGGGCTTCCTCCTCGCTGAGAGGGAGGTCGTGGATGAGGAGGGCGCCCGTCATCCCCGGTTGCACGACGAGTCGCCGCTTGCCCAGGACGAAGACGGCGTGCTTCGCCCGGCGATAGAGGCCCTCGATTGTGGCCCCGGCCAGGCCGCGGAGGAGGGTGGGCCGGGTGACCCCGCGCAGGACATCGGTGTGGGAGAGTGTGGCCCTCAAGACAGTCCGGCCCAGGACAGCAGGCCGGATGTCGCGCACGATCGTTTCGACTTCGGGGAGTTCAGGCACGCGCGCCGGATCCGCCGTTCATCGGGGAGCCCGCTCGGCCGAGGGACGTAGGTGCAGTCCGAGCCCTATGGGTTGACCACCAGCGTTCCGACCATGGTTGGGTGGACGGTGCAGTGATAGGCATAGGTACCGGTAGCCACGAAGGTGTGGGAGTAGGCCTCGCCGCTATTGACGTTGCCGGAATCGAACGACACGCCGTCGTCGGCCGTGACGGTGTGTTGCGACGCATCGTCATTCGCCCAGATGACCTTGGCATGGGTGGCCAGACTGACGACCGTCGGGTTCGGGTCGTAGGCCGCTGCGCCCTTTGTTTCGGCGCCGGAAACGATGATGATGTCGTGCGGCGGAAGCGTTGGGCCGCCGAGGGGTTCACTGTTGCAGGCTGCGAAGGCGAGAAATGCCAACGCGATGGAGGGAATGCGCATGGGGACTCCTGGGGTGGAAAGCCGACAGGCGAACAATAAGATGCCGTCCTCAAACCGGGCACCCCCACAGATCAACCCTAGCCCCACTGCCGTCCCGCCTCCCGCCATCCAATGTCCCGCCGCCACACCTTGCCGTCGAACGCGATGGCGTCGGCGCCCTCGCGGCTCTTCGCCTGGGCCTCGGCGAAGGTCGGTGCCACCGCCGTCACATTGAGTACTCGGCCCCCCGACACCCGCAGCACCCCCCTGGCATCCAGAGTGGTACCGGCATGGAAGACGGTGACCCCCTCGGGGAGTTCCGCCGGCAGCGAGATAGCGGCGCCCTTTTCGGGGGCGTCGGGATAGCCGCGCGCCGCCAGAACTGTGGTCACCGAAGCCCCGGGTCGGACTGGGATGGGGCTGGCCGCGTTCCCCTCCGCGATGCGGACCAATGCGTCCGTGACCCCCCCCTCCAGCATGGGGAGGACCACCTGTGCCTCGGGATCCCCGAAGCGACAGTTGAATTCCACGACAAACGGTGCACCTGTCGGGTCCACCATGATCCCGGCGTACAAACACCCGGCGAACCGGGCGCCGCGCCGATCGAGTTCAATCAGGGCGGGCAGCATGACCTCGTCGCGGATCCGCTGCAGCAGGGCTGGTGTTGCCGGGGTCACCGGGGCGTAGGCGCCCATGCCGCCGGTGTTCGGCCCAGTGTCGCCCTCCCCAAGCCGCTTGTGATCCTGCGACGCCGGCAGGAGGGTGAGCTCTTCCCCGTTCGTGAGCCCAAGGACGGAAAGCTCCTCGCCCACGAGGAATGCCTCGATGACGACGGTCCGTCCGGCTTCGCCGAACCGGCCGTCGCCCAGCATCGCACGCACCGCAGCTGATGCTTCCGCGCGGGTGACGCAGACGATGGCCCCCTTGCCGGCAGCGAGCCCGGAGGCCTTCACCACCAGCGGTTCGGCGTGGCTATCGATGTAGCTGAGGGCGGCGGACAGATCTGTGAATGTCTGGCTCGCCGCCGTCGGGATGCCGGCCGCCTTCATGACGTCTTTGGAGAAGGCCTTGGAGGCTTCCAGGGCCGCTGCCGCAGCCGAGGGGCCGAAGACCGGCCGCCCCCGTGCGGCGAGCCGGTCCGCCAGCCCGAGGGCCAGCGGTACCTCGGGGCCAACCACGGTCAGGTCATAGTTGCCGGACACCGCCGCCTCCGTGAGGCGGTCGATGTCGTCGGCGGGAATCGGAAGGAGAGTGGCGAGAGTGGCGAGGCCTGGATTGCCGGGGGCGGCGCTGAGCTGGACGGCGGGGTTCTCACGATGCAGCGCCCACGCAATGGCGTGTTCGCGGCCCCCGCCGCCGACGATCAGAATCTTCACGCGCTCGAGCCGCGTTTCTGCGCGCTGCGGAACGCATCGGCAGCCTTGCTGGCCGTACTCCGGACGGCATCCCCAACCTGTTGGCCAAAGTCCTTGGCGGCGTCGGAGTAGTAGTCCTTGGCGTCCTTCCAGTGATCGCCGAGGGGCCGCTGATCTTCAGGGCTGCCGCGGCGGACGTATTCGCCGGCGAGAATGCGCTCATAGTCGCCCGCAGCCACCCACTTCTGTATTTCGGCCGCGCGCACGGTGTGCATTGGGTGTGTCACACCGAGGGTGTGCAGCACCTTGTAGACGATGTCCAAACCCTCATTGGTGTTCACGTACTCGTTTGCCTGCGCCATGAAGGCGTCAAGATTCAAGTCGGCGTCGGTGAAGAACTCCCCGCGGCCGCCACCCGCCATCTTCAGGTCGAGGCGCTGGGCCACCATGACATCCTGACAGCCGAGCAGTCCGGCACGGTCGGCGGAGAGCTCCGCCTTTCGGCTCCACTCGAGAAACGCGAGCTTGATCGGCAAGAGGGCAATCCCGGCCAGCATCGGCAGGGCGCCGAGGCTCACCAGCGCCAGAATCGCCGCGATGGTCCTGTAGAGGGCGTGGCCGCTCATTACGTGGCCGAGCTCATGCGCGAGCAGGGTCAGGATTTCGTCCTCATCAAGAATCTCGAGGGCGGCGGAGTGGAGCACGATGAAGGGGTCGTCCACGCCGTAGGCGCCGGCGTTGAAGATCGGCGTCTGCGTGACGTATACCTCCGGGATCTTCTCCCACCCGAATGTGGTGCAGTTCTCAATGTGCATCTGCCAGAGTCGGGGAAACTGGGTCGGGCCGACCCGGACGGCATTGGCCTGGAAGAGCAGCCGGATGCCGCGTTCGCCGCCGAGGAGCGATAGGACTTTCCGAATGACTTCGTCCACACCCGGGAGGGCACGAAGTGCCTGCAGGGCCGCCCGATCGGCGGGGTGCTCCCAACTGACGGGAGCGATGTCTGGCAGTGTGCGGCGGGGCCGCGGGGCGGGAAGATTCGACATGTGCTGGGCCTGGTTATGGGATCCCGCCATTACGCCGGGCGGGCCCTGTTTGTTTCAGAATGCTACAACAAAACAGAATCCTCAGGCCTTGAAGGCCTGATCCAGATCGGCAATCAGGTCCTCAACATCCTCGATTCCGCAGCTCAGTCGGAGCAACGAATCCGTGAGCCCCATCGCCTCCCGCATGGCCGGCGGGACCGAGGCGTGGGTCATGCTCGCGGGGTGCCCCATCAGGCTCTCAACTCCGCCCAGTGACTCCGCCAGTACGAAGATCCGCGTTCGCTCCGCAATCCGCCGGGCGCGCGCCGGGTCGCCGATGTCGAACGAAATCATCCCGCCGAAGCCGCTCATCTGCTTCTTGGCCAACTCGTGCTGCGGGTGCGAGGTCAGGCCTGGATAGTAGACCTGCTGCACATCCTTCCGCTCCGTGAGCCACTGCGCCACCGCCCTGCCGTTCGCGTCATGTTGGCGCATGCGGAGTGGCAGCGTCTTGGTGCCCCGCAGGGCCAGGAAGCAGTCCATCGGCCCCGGCACCGCGCCGGCGGCGTTCTGAATGAAGCCGAACTGTTCGGCGAGGTCGTCGCGTCGGGTGAGGAGAAGTCCCCCCACCATATCGCTGTGACCGTTGAGGTACTTGGTCGTACTATGGAGGACCACATCGGCGCCGACTTCGAGTGGGCGTTGAAAGATCGGTGTGGCGAAAGTGTTGTCGACCGCGAAGAGATAGCCATGGGCCTGCGTCAGATCGCCGACGGCGGCGAGGTCGGTGAGCTGCATCATCGGGTTGGTGGGCGTCTCGCAGTAGATCATCCGGGTTTCGGGCCGTAGCGCCGCCTCGATGTTTCGGATGTCGCGGCTGTCCACGAAGCTGAACTGAAGCCCGAATCGGGTGTAGATCCGATCCATGAGCCGGTGACTGCCGCCGTACAGGTTCTCGCCGCAGACGACGTGGTCGCCGCTCTTGAGCACCTTGAGGAGGACGTCCAGCGCGGCCAGCCCTGACCCATAGGCAAAGCCGTGGGTGGCTCCCTCCAGGGCCGCGACGTTTCGCTCCAGTGCCTGTCGCGTCGGATTGTCGGTGCGGGCGTACTCGTAGCCCTTGTGCTTGCCGATCCCCTCCTGCACGTAGGTAGAGGTCTGGTAGATCGGTGTCATCACCGCGCCAGAGAGCGGCTCCGGAACCTGCCCGGCATGAACGGCCCTGGTGCCCAGCCCTGATTCGAGGTCGTGCGGGAGAATCTGTGTCATGGTTCACACCGGTTGAGGTGGAGGAACCTTATGGGGGAGAAGGCGTTGCGGCAAGGCGTCGCGTTGAGTATTGCCTCGTCCCGCCCTACTTTCCACCTGTGCCGGACAACTCTGCGATCACCGCTGTCCCATCCGTGGCCCAATGCCTCGTCGTCGATGACGACCCCCAGGTGCGTGACGCACTCGTGCGCGTCGTACAATCCCAGGGGCTCACCTGCGTCTCAGCCTCCTCCGCCGACGCGGCCCTTGCGATGCTCGCCGCACAGGGTGAGGTGGCGGTGCTCATCAGCGATATCAGGATGCCGGGAGGGGATGGGGTTCAACTCCTTGAAGAGGTGCGCCGGCGCTATCCTGACACGGCCGTGATCATGCTCAGTGCCGTGGCGGATGTGCAGATTGCGGTGGACTGCCTCAAGAAGGGCGCGCTGGACTACATCGCCAAACCGATGATCCTCGGCGAAGTGCAGGCTCGAGTCGCCAAGGCGCTTGAAAAGAGGGAGCTGACCCTCCAGAACAGGTATTACCAGAAGCACCTCGAGGAGGAGGTCCGGCGGCAGCGGGCCAGGATTCAGGAGCTCTTCCTCGAGGGTGCCCAGACGCTGGCCCACGCGCTCGAGGCGAAGGACGCCTATACCCGCGGACACTCCCAGCGAGTGCGCGAGTATGCGGTCCGTACCTCAGTGCTCCTCGGATACACCGGGGACTTTCTCGATGACCTCCGGCTCGGCGCCGAACTGCACGACATCGGGAAGATCGGCACGCAGGAGGCACTTTTGAACAAGCCTGCGCGACTGACCCCCGAGGAACTCCGGCACGTCATGGAGCACACCACCCTTGGGGAGAAGATTCTCGCTCCGCTCGCACATGACCGGCCGGTCATCCTGCACATCGCGCGCTCGCATCACGAGCGATTCGACGGCGATGGTTTCCCCGATGGTCTCGGCGGCGAAGACATCCCGGTCGAGGCACGGATCGTCGCGGTCGTCGATGCGTTTGATGCGATGACAACCAGTCGGGCCTACCGGGAGTCGCTGGTGCCGAGCGCGGCCGTTGCGGAGCTCCGCCGCTGTACCAATCTCCAATTCGATCCGGCGGTGGTGGACGCCTTCTGTGAGGCGTTTCCCGACCCGGCGAAGTTACCTATCCACGTCTGACGCCCGCCTCTGGCGGGGGATCTGCGATGAGCGACACTTTGATGGTCAGCGTTTCCGGGATGCGAGGCATCGTCGGGAAGGATCTCACGCCGGAACTGGTGGCACGACACGCCGCGGCGCTCGGGTCGTGGGCGGCAGCGGCCGGCCGGCCGTCGGTCGTACTCGGCCGGGACGCCCGCACCAGCGGGCCGATGTTCGCCCGGGCCGCCACGGCGGGATTGATGTCGGTCGGCGTCGAGGTGATCGACATCGGCGTCGTCCCCACGCCGACGCTCCAGCTGGCGGTGGAGTTCCACCACGCCGGCGCCGGCCTGATGCTTACCGCCAGCCACAATCCGGTGGAGTGGAACGCGCTGAAACTGGTCGGCCCCGACGGCATCTTCCTCGATGCCGAATCGGGGGCGGCGGTCCGTGCGCTCGCGGAACGAGGTCCGGCGCGTGCGGGGTGGGACACCGTCGGGACGGTCCGGGAGGACGACGAGGCCATTGATCGCCATCTGCAGCAGGTGCTGGCCCTGCCGATGGTCAATGTCGAGGGGATCCGGGCCCGGCGTTTCCATGTGGCGCTGGATTGCGTCCGCGGCGCCGGTGGGACATCGATTCCCCGCCTGCTCGAAGCGCTCGGCTGCCAGGTGACCGCCATCAACCTTGAGGCCGATGGTCGCTTTCCGCGCGCACCTGAACCGATTCCGGAAAACCTCGGAGACCTTTCACGCCTGGTTCGCGAGTCTGGGGCGGACATTGGGATGGCGGTGGATCC
>SPDF01000091.1 GCA_004525055.1 Gemmatimonadales bacterium
CCATGAGAATTCCGCCGTCGTTCTCGTGGTCAGGTCGATGACACGTCGTGCCAGAATGTAATCTCAGGCGGGCCGGCAAAAATGGCCGCCGCATCCCTGATGAACGCCTGGATGTGCGGGGTCTGCAGATGTGGGCCAGTGTAGGCGGCCTGGCTCGTCCAGCGCTCGTAGAGCAGGAACCGGGTATCGTCCGCAGCGCCTTGCAGGGTCGTGATGCCGAGGCAATCGGGTTCCTCGGCGAGCACCGTGCGAATCAGCGGGGCGAGGGCTGCCCTCGCCACGGCGCCCTTGCCGGGCTGCGCGCGATAGGTGATGACGACGGTGACGGGGGTGGCGGACATCGAAACTCCGGTGTGACGGGGTGGCTATCGAATATCCCCCGCCACTTGCGAATGCGCCAGCGCCAGGCGCGCCTCCTCGCCAGCGGCTGCAGTCAGGTCCTGGTTTCCCATGGCCACGCCGACCTTTTTCAGGAACGCGTTGGGCGGTTCGCCGCCCGCGAACACCCACATCCAGTCGTTCGGCAGTTCGGTCACTGCGCCGCCGACCGAGATCAACACCGATTTCTCCCGGACTTCTGTGGGTTGGGACTCGAACAGAACGCGGAGCTTCTTCCCTTTCAACGCCTCCCGCAGCTTCAGCGCATTCCGTTCCTTGATCCGGCTGAACTCTTCCTTCCGGTAAGAGAGGGTGACCTGGTTCCCCTTTTGATAGGCCAGTCCGAGCGCGGCCTCGACCGCGCTGTCACCCCCGCCGACCACGAGGATCTTCGAGTCGACGTAGGCGTCCGCCTCGATCAGGCTGTACATGACCTTGGGTAGTTGCTCCCCCGGGATGTTCAGCTTCCTTGGCGTCCCACGGCGGCCAAGGGCCAGCACCACGTTCCGGGCCCGGTAGGTCCCGCCTAAGCTCGTGACGTTGAACGTTCCGTCGGCCGCCCGGTCGATGGCCTGCACTTTTTCCCCGGTGCGGATCTGAAGCCCCGCCTCTACAATGACCGAACTCCAGAACTTGAGGAGTTCCTCCTTGGAAATCTCGAGTTTCTTGAATTTCCCATGGAGTGGGAATTCGACCGGGCTCGTCATCACCAGCTTCTGCCGGGGGTATTTGGCCACCGTCCCGCCGATCTCCTCCTGCTCCAGGGTCACATAGGTCAGTGCCCGTTCTACCGCGCGGAGCGAGGCGCTCAATCCACCGGGGCCCGCGCCCACGATGCATACATCGTGGACGTCGGGCGTGCTCGGCTGCGCCGCGACCCGACGGGCGATCGTGTCGATACAGTCCCGACCCTGATTCACCGCGTTCTTGATCAGGGCCAGCCCACCGAGTTCCCCGACAATGAAGAGTCCAGAGAGGCTCGTCTCGTATTCCCGCGAGAGCCGCGGCATGTCGGCGCTGATACTCGGGTCGGCCATCACGATCTCGATGGCACCGACGGGGCAGACATCAGCACAGAGTCCGTGGCCGATGCACTTGTGCCCGTTCACGATGGCGGCCTTGCCCGCGATCACCGCCAGGACATTCCCCTCCGGACAGACGTCGACGCAGGCGCCGCACCCGATACAGTGCGACACATCAATGTGGGGATGCTGTGCGCGCGGTCCGCTGGAGTGGAGCTTGCCGCGTTCGGCGGCCGCCAGCGCCTCCTGCTCACGCCGGTGGGTCTTCCGGATGTGCAACACCAGGGGGCCGATGAGGAAAAGGGCAAAGACGGCGTAGATCAGCAGGTCCATTGTCGCTCACGAGTAGATGTGATTCCACACCGCACGGTGCAACAGGCACAGGCAGACTGCATGTGAGGGGCGTCACGTGCAATCGCCGATCCGTCCGGTACGCGTCGAGTGCCTCACCGGTTACGTCGCCCGCTGCGATCCATTGCGGCGGAGCGGAGGGGCCGGGGCCTTGGCCGAGCACCGCGGAAGGCAATTTGCCTTCCGCAATTGAAATGCGCCGATGCATCTGCAATGGATCGTTGCAGTCCGAGGTATCATCCCATCCATCAATAGACATGTAACTCTTTATATACCAATGTGTTATGCCGGTTCTTCATAGATGAGAGTTTCGGGTAGGATCCTTGCTGAATACAGATCCGTATTCCTACGCCCCCTCAATCGTTGATCCACCGGACCACCCCTACTGGCGTGGATAGGGGCGATTTGGCTGTCAACCAACCGACTGAAAGATCGATGCCCACTTCGAATTTGGCTTCCGTCCCACGGATCGCTACGCCAGCTGCCCGCCCCGCCGTTCCCGCAACCGGCACACCCGCGCCGGTACGAATCCATGTGCCGCGGCGCCCCGCTTCGAAGCCGAAGCGCTCCCCGGCGATTACTGCGGCCCTCGCCTTCGGCGTGGTGCTGGTGGCGTTGAATCTATTCGGTATGCGCTACTACCTGCTGCCCCGGGCTGAGCAGGTTCGCGATCCGCTCCACGCCTGGCTGCGCCCATCAGGGTATCTCGGCCAGACCGCCGGGGTCCTGGCGCTCCTGATCTTCCTGTTCCTCTGGCTGTACCCGCTGCGGAAGAAGTTCCGGTGGCTCGCGTTCACGGGCGCCATCTCGAAGTGGCTCAACGTCCACGTCCTGGCCGCGCTTGGCCTTCCCTTGCTGGTGGCGGCGCACGCTACCTGGCAGTTCGGGGGCATTATCGGGCTCGGGTTCTGGTCCATGATGCTGGTCTGGTTGAGCGGCATCATCGGTCGATACATCTACGCCAAGATTCCCCGAAGTCAGGCCGGCGTCGAGCTGACCATCGAGGAAATTGGCACCCAGCGGCAGGAGTTGCTGGACGAGATCGCGTCGCGGTCGGGGCTCGACGTGAGAGAGGTCGAGGCGCTGCTTGCCGCCGATCCCTCGCCGACAGAGGGGCTTGGATTGTGGCAGACGCTGCGCCGGATGGTTCAGGACGACCTCAGTCGCCGGCGGGCTGCCGCCACGCTCCGCCGCCAGATCCGGCTGCACCGTCCGATGCAGCGCCGCGGGGATGCCGCCACGCTGAAGGAAGTACTTCGGTTGGCCAGTCGTGAAATGTCTCTGGTGCAGCAGTCCCGCATGCTCGGAGCGACGCAGAACGTCCTCCGGTTTTGGCATGTGGCCCATCGTCCCCTGGCGGTGACGGCGCTGGTGGCGGTCATCATCCACGTGGTAGTGGTCGTGTCGTTGGGCGCCACGTGGTTCCGGTAGGCAAGGCAGCCACCGGTGTTCTTCGCGGACTCGTTCGCGCCGGCATGCTGACCCTCGGCTGGGGAGTACTGATGTCCACGCCACTGGCTGGACAGATCTCGCCGGGTCCGCTCGCGACGCCGCATGCGACGTTGGAGGGACCGACGCAGTGCACCACCTGCCACGGCAGTCGCCGCGACGCCATGGCCGGTCAATGCGCGGCCTGTCACAAGGATATTGGCCGATTGCTCGAACAGGGGCGCGGCTTTCACGGGAGCACCGACGTGAAGGGTAGGACCTGTGCCTCCTGTCACCCGGATCATGCGGGGAAGGACTTCGACATGGTGAAGTGGCCGGACGGCAGTGCCGAGACCTTCGACCACAAGCGCGCGGGGTGGGCGCTTGCGCAGAAGCACGCCGAGGCCACGTGTGAGGATTGTCACACCGACAAGTTCCAGGTGCCGGGAGTGAAGGACCTCTCCGTTCGGAAGACCGGGCAGGGCTATACCGGCCTGGACACCACCTGTACCACCTGCCACGAGGACATCCATCGCGGGGCGCTCAAGCAGAACTGCACGGTGTGCCACGATGCCGGCTCGTGGACGGTCACCCCGGGGTTCAACCACGACACGACCGCGTATGGACTCGCCGACAAGCACGCCGAGGTGAAGTGCAGCGAGTGCCACCTCGCTCCGCGGCTCGCGCCCCGGAGCGACGGCAAGGGCCATCTCATTCCTGTCTATAAGCCTGTGTCGTTCGAGTCGTGCGCCAACTGCCATGCCGACCCGCACAGCGGTGGTCTCGGCCCGAAGTGCGCCGATTGCCACAGTACGCGTGGCTTCCAGGTCATCGACAAGAATCGGTTCGACCATGACCGCACCAAGTATCCGCTGCGCGGTAAGCACGTGACCACGACCTGCGCGAGCTGTCACAAGGACTTCTCGACGCCGGCGCTCAAGAAACCGGCCTTCGCCACCTGCGCCACCTGCCACAAGGACGCGCACAACGGCTCGGCCACGCTGGCCGGCCGGACCGTGGATTGCACGGAGTGCCACACCGTCAACGGCTTTGCACGGTCGACCTACACGACCGCGAGCCACGCCACGACCCCGTACCCGCTCGAAGGGAAGCACCTGATGGTGGAGTGCGCCGCGTGCCATACCCGGAGCACCGCGACGACCGCCGCGAAGACGCTGGGGAACGCCAAGGTGGTGATACGGCCCAAGTATGCCCGTTGCCTGGACTGCCATGCCGATGATCACGGTGGCCAGCTGAAGGCGACCGCAGACAACGGCGAGTGCTCCACCTGCCATCACCTGACCGGATGGGCGCCCAGCACTTTCGACAGCGCCGCGCACGCGAAGACCAAGCTGGTTCTCGAGGGACGCCATCAGGAGATCGCTTGCGTGGCGTGCCACGGCCTCTCGCGCCCCGAGCTGCCCCCGATGACCAACACCGCGACGATAGGCAAGGCCAAGTTCCGCTTTCAGATCGCCGAGATCGACTGCGCGGCCTGCCACCTCGATCCCCACGCCGGAAGGTTCGTGAGTGGCGGCGCGCGGGCGATGCCCACGGGGTGCCCGACCTGTCACAGCACGCTGGCGTTCCGCCCGTCAACCGCCGATATCGCGGCGCACGCCCGATTCGATTTCCCCCTCGAGGGGGCGCACCGCGCCACGGCCTGCTCAGCCTGTCACGAAGAATTGACGCGCCCCTCCACCACTACCCGGTCAACGTTGGTGCAGGGGCCGGGCGGCTTTGCCGACCTGCAGTTCGAAGCCAAGCGGGAATGCGCCGCGTGCCACGATACGCCGCATGGTGACCAGTTCGTGGCCTGGGACGCCCGGGGTGGCTGCGCCGTCTGTCACGCCGCGGATGCCTTTGTACCGGCTGCGAAGTTTGACCACACCGCCGATGCGTCGTTTTCGCTCAACGGCGCCCACGAGAAGGTGCCCTGCGCGCGGTGCCATGTGCGCGACGCGGCGGCCCCTCCCACGACACCACTGCGCTATCGCCCCCTGTCGGGGCGCTGTGAGACCTGCCACGGCAAGGAGTCACCATGAGACACCCGACGCCGTCCCTCCTGGCCTTGCTGGTCGCCCTGTTTGCGGGCGGCCTCCAGGCGCAGGAGCGGACCACCTCGCCGCACGGCGACCTCCAGACGCAGTGCACCGTCTGTCACGGACCGAACAGCTGGACGGCGCTTCAGATCAGCAGCCAGTTCGATCATGACAAGCTTGGGTTCCGGTTGACCGGCGCGCATGGTGCCACCACCTGTCGGGCCTGTCACATCTCGCTGGAGTTCAAGTTGGTAAGGACCGATTGCACCGCCTGCCATGAGGACAACCATCGTGGCGAACTTGGACCGAGTTGCGTCCGGTGTCACACGACGCGCACCTTCGTGGATCGTGATCTCATGGTGCCGGCGCACCGGCTCACGCGATTCCCGCTGTCGGGCGGCCACCTGGCGGTCGAGTGCACGATGTGTCACACGCCGGGTGCGCAGGGTCAGATGCAGTTCGTCGGGACGCCGACCGCATGTTTCTCGTGTCACCAGCCGATCTACAACGCCGCTGCGAACCACGTTGCGTCGAATTTTCCAACGACCTGCGAGGGATGCCACTCCACCGTGGCCTGGAACGCAGCCAATCTGGGCGCCGGCAATCACCCGACATCGCCCATTGCGCTGAGCGGAGTGCACAGCGGGAACCTGGTGACCTGCACCCAATGCCACACTTCGCTGCCGTATTCCACGGTCGATCGGACTTGCGACGGCTGTCACCATGCGGAATATGTGTCGACCACCGATCCGAACCACTCCGCCGCCGGGTATTCAACCGATTGTGCGTCCTGTCACCAGCCGGTCGCCAACTGGGCTGGTGCCAAGTTCAATCACCCCGTATCGCCGATCGCGCTGACCGGCGCGCACAGCGTCAATCTGGTGGAGTGCACCCAGTGCCACACGAGCCAGCCGTACTCAGCGGTCAAGCAGACGTGCGACGGCTGCCATCACGCGGAGTACCTGGCTACCACCGATCCGAACCACGTGGCCGCGGCGTACAGCACCGACTGCGCCAGCTGTCACCAGGTGGTGGCGAATTGGACTGGCGCGACGGCCAACCACCCCACCTCGCCGATCGCACTCACCGGTGTGCACAGTGCCAACCTGATCCCTTGCACCCAGTGTCACACCACCACGCCCTACTCCACCGTGAAGCAGACCTGCGACGGTTGCCACCACGCGGAGTATGTCTCCACGAGCGATCCGAACCACCTCTCGGCCGGGTATGGTACTGACTGCGCCAGCTGTCATCAGCCGGTGGCGAACTGGGCGGGGGCCAACGCCAA
>SPDF01000359.1 GCA_004525055.1 Gemmatimonadales bacterium
CGCGGCACCACCTCGTATGCCACCGTGGAGCACGGCACGCCCGCTGATCGACGGACCGCAGTGGCGGGCTGGGTGCTGGCGGGCCTCCTCCTGGTGATGCTCGCCGCGACGTGGGTGCCTCGGAAACCGGGCAGCCACGCCCCGACGGTCCGGTACGCCCTCGGCTTTCCCGTCGACCAGGGGTTCATCGACTTCGGGATACAGGCAGTGGCGATTTCTCCCGATGGAAGCCGATTCGTCTATCCTGGCGGGGCATCCCGTCGGGAGGCAAGTACTATTCTTCGGGAGCGGGACCAGCTCACCGGTCGGGTGCTTCCCGCCACAGAGAATGCCACCTCTCCAGCCTTTTCGCCCGATGGCCGCCGCATCGTCTTTCGCGACGGACGGCTCAGCGGTCTGAAGGTCTACACACTCGACGGGTCGACGCCCGCCACCCTGGTGGATTCACTCCCCGGGTTCCCGAATTCCGGAACCGCGTGGGGCGACGACGGCTACATCTACGCCCCAGGCGCGGTCGACGGACGCGGGATCCTGTTCCGAATTCCGGAGGCGGGCGGTGCGGCCGAACCGTTCACGACGCAGGACACCGCCAGTGGCGTCGTCGCCCAGGTAACGCCGAACGTCCTGCCCGGCGGGCGCGGGGTCCTCTATACCGAATGGCACGGCCCGACCCGCGGTAATGACAACTGGATTTCCGTCTGGGATCCCAAAAGTCGAAAGAGCATTCGATTGTTACAGGGACTGCAGGCCTGGTATCTGGAACCAGGGCTGCTCCTCGTGCTGCGCCCCAACGGCACTGCGGTGATGGTGCCATTCGACGCGGACAAGCTGATGGTCACCGGCGCCGAGTCCCCGGCACTGGAGGGCATCCAGATCAACGCCAACGGCACCACGAATCTTGCCGTCTCCCTGACGGGCACCATGCTCTACCGGTCCGGGAACGCGCAGGCGACGCAGCGGCCAGTGCAGCCGGTTCGGGTCACGCGCTCCGGGGTTGAGAGTCCGATCGATCCCGGCTGGACCTATGTCCCCGCCTTCAACGGCGGGCTGAGCCTCTCGCCCAACGCCACCCGACTGGCTGTGGCGGTGCACGGGGATCCGGTCGGAGACATCTGGATCAAAGACCTCGACCGCGGCCCCCTCAGCCGCCTCACCTTCGACAACTCCATCAAGTACCGCCCGCTCTGGACGTCGAACGGGGCGTCGGTGAGCTACGTGATCGAGGACGGTGCGAACAGCGCCATCCTCCGTCGTCGCGCAGACGGGGGCGGCGGCGTGGACACCGTCATCACCTCCTCGCAGACCATCGCGGAGGCCTCCTGGTCCGCGGATGGCAGCTGGCTTGCCTACCGCATCACGATTCCCAGCCGGGATATCTATGCGATCCGGCCTGGAGTCGACTCGGTCGGCATTCCGATTGTCGCCTCCACCGAGTTTGATGAGCGCGCGCCGACTCTCTCGCCCGACGGGAAGTGGCTGGCCTACCAGTCGGACGAGTCGGGGCGGGACGAGATCTACATTCGCCCCTTCCCGGACGCCGATGCTGGACGGCGGCAGGTGTCGATCGCCGGCGGCGGGGAGCCGCTCTGGGCTCACAGCGGCCGCGAGCTCTTCTACCGGTCGGCGGCGAGACAGACGATGGCAGTCCCAATCACGACCACCCCGACGCTGGCCATCGGTCAGGGGCGGGCACTCTTCGCCGATTCCAGCTATGTCCTCGCTCCGAGTTATCGCGGGTACGACGTGACACAGGACGACCAGTCCTTCGTGATGCTGCGGGTATTGCCAGAGACCGCCGCCGCGCCGACGGGGCAGTTGGTGGTCGTCGAGAACTGGTTCACGGAGCTCAAGGCGAAGATGGGGAAGAAGTAAGCTGCTGTCGGTCGTCGGCCCCCAGGTCGTGATTGAAGTCGCGGCTCGGCGGATGTCGCTGAAGCGACACGTGCCACCAAGAATCTTTCTGTCATTGCGAGGAGACCCCGACAGGGGCCGACGAAGCAATCTCGAGCCAGATTGCTTCGGCCACACCGTGGCCTCGCAATGACAAAACGCCGATTAGGAGTTCTCGATTGACTGACCCGCTTGCCCGCCTCTCCGCCGCCTTGGCCGACAAGTACCGCATCGAACGGGAACTCGGCGCGGGCGGCATGGCCACGGTCTATCTCGCCGCCGACCTGAAGCACGACCGCCAGGTGGCGGTGAAGGTGCTGCGTCCGGAACTCGCGGCCGTGATCGGCGCCGAGCGGTTCCTGAGCGAGATCAAGACCACCGCCAACCTCCAGCATCCGCACATCCTGCCGCTCTTCGACAGCGGGGAGGCAGATTCTTTTCTCTTCTACGTGATGCCCTATGTAGAAGGAGAGACGGTCCGCGATCGGATCAGCCGGGAGAAGCAGCTGCCGGTGGCGGACGCGGTGCGGATCACCAC
>SPDF01000050.1 GCA_004525055.1 Gemmatimonadales bacterium
CGCATCTGTTCCCAGGAGATCCGGCCGCTCTGGTGGCGCTGGACGACGAGGTGCTCGTTTCGTTCCATCCAGTTGAGCAGCGTCTGTTCGTGCGCGTCGGCCGTCCCCATCACGACCCGATCCGTCGTGACTACGGCGACGCCGAACGCCCGGTCGAGCAACCGGGATTCGACCGGGGCTCCCCGCACCCGCTCTTCGATCAGGGCCTGCTGAAGATACCGGGCGGGAATGCCCACGTCGCGGCCGAGGGCCAGCACCTGGTCCTCGGTCATCTCGTCGCCCAACTCGCGCTCACCGGTCTGTAATTCGGCGGCCCGATGGATGACCCGATCGAGAGCGGCGCGGTCGATCCGCGCGGGGAGGTCGGCCATCGCTGCCTAGGTCGTTTCCTTCTTGACACCAGACTCGATCCGTGGAAACCCCGCCAACAGATCGGGCGCCGGCAGCGCCGGCGCGTCCGCGGCGGCGGCCGCCTTCAGGCTCGCCACCTTGAGATCAGCCATCTCCATGAAGGGACGGATCAGGTCGATCGGCAGCGGGAAGATGGTCGTCGAATTGTTCTCGGCGGCAATCTCGGCAACCGTCTGGAGGTACCGGAGCTGAATGGCGCTCGGTTCCGTGGACAGCGTGCGGGCCGCCTGGGCCAGCGTCTCCGAGGCCTGGAGTTCGCCTTGCGCGGCGATGACTTTGGCGCGGCGTTCGCGCTCCGCTTCCGCTTGACGGGACATCGCCCGCTTCATCTGCTCCGGGAGGTCTACATCCTTCACTTCGACCGCCGAGACATTGATGCCCCAGGCATCGGTCCGCTCGTCGATGATCCGCTTGAGTACCGCGTTGATCTTCTCGCGGTCGCTGAGCAGCTCGTCGAGTTCCACCTCGCCGAGGACGGCGCGGAGCGTCGTCTGCGCCAACTGGCTGGTGGCGTAGAGGTAGTCCTCGATCTCGATCACGGCGCGAGCGGGTTCGTTCACCTTCATGTAGAGCACGGCGTTCACCTTGAGGGACACGTTGTCCCGGGTGATGACGTCTTGCGGGGGGATGTCGAGCGCCATGATCCGGAGCGAGACGCGCTTGATGCTGGCGAATCCGGCGGGGAGGAAGAAGAGCCCCGGCCCCTTGGTGCCCCAGTACTTACCGAGAAAAAAGGCCACGCCGCGCTCGTACTGCTTCAACACGCGCAGGCTGGCAAACGAATAGGCGACGGCAACTGCCAGCGCAATCAACAGAATCGGCATTGGTATCCTCCTAGGCCGGGAATGCTTCCACAATGACGGCAGCGCCCTGGCCGCCGCCGATGCAGGCGCTGCCAAGGCCGTAGCGCTTGCCGAGCTTCCGGAGCGCGTGCAACAGGTGCAGGGAAATCCGCGTGCCGCTGGCGGCCAACGGATGGCCGATGGCGATCGCGCCGCCATGAATATTAGTTCGCGCACGGTCGAGGCCGAGTTCCTTCTCGACGGCCACGTATTGGGCGCTGAACGCCTCGTTCACTTCAATGAGGTCCATCTGGTCGAGGGTCATCCCCGCCTTCGCGAGCGCCTTGCGGGCTGCCGGCGCAGGGCCGATGCCCATGTATTTCGGCTCGACGCCCGCGATGCCCCACGAGACCAGCCGGCCAATCGGCTTCAACCCCTTGGCCGCGGCCTCGCTTGCCAGCACGACCGCGGCGGCGCCGTCGCAGATGCCCGACGCGTTTCCGGCAGTCACCACGCCATCCTTCTTGAAGTAGGGCGCCAGTTTGGCGAGCCCCTCAGCGGTGGTGTCCGGGCGCATGTGCTCATCGGCGCCCCACGGCACATCCTGCTTCGTCTTCCGGTTGCGGATGGGCACGAGGGCGAGCTCGTCAGCAAAGAAGCCACCGTCCCACCCCGCCTTGGCGCGCTGCTGGCTGGTGAGTGCGTAGGCGTCCACCTCCGCGCGCGAAATCTTGTACTTGTCCGCCAGGTTCTCGGCGGTTTCCGCCATGGAGAAGCCGCAGAGCGGATCCATGAGCGACTCCCAGAGCAGGTCTTCGAACGGCGGCGCCGGACCGAGGCGGAGTCCCCATCGCGCGCCGCGCACCACGTGCGGCGCCTGGCTCATCGACTCGGCACCTCCGGACAGGACGATCTTCGACTCGCCGAGCAGGATCTGCTGGGCGCCCTGAATGATCGACTCGAATCCGGAGCCGCAGAGCCGATTGACGGTGACGGCGGGTGTCTCGATCGGGAGCCCGGCGCGGAGCGCCACGTGCCGCGCGAGATAGATGGCATCGGCGCTGGTCTGGAGGGCGTTGCCGAAGACCACATGGTCTACCGCAGCGGCCTCGACGCCGGATTTGGCCAAGGCGTCCTGGGCGGCGTAAACGCCTAGTGTGGTAGCGGTTAGGTCCTTGAGGGTGCCGCCGAAGCTACCGAACCCGGTGCGGGAGCCGGACAGGAAGAGGACATCGGATTGTTGGCCCTGCGTTTTCATTGCGGTGCCCTTCATGAATGAGGGTCGATCGAGACCTGAAAGATGGCCCGGACCGACCCCCCATTCAAGGAAGGCGCGCCGGAGGCTACGGCTTGGGCGGGGTCGGGTGCCACATGTCGTACAAGATCTTCCACTCCCCGTTCGATGCCCGTATCCACGCCACCATGTACCGGCCCGAGGAGGTCACCGGCTCCTGGCCCTCGCGTTGGCCGGTACTGGCCCACATGCCGACATCCACTGCCAGATCTCCCTGGATCTGCAGGTGCTCCACGGTCAGCAGGTGGGAGATCTGCCTGAATCCCTCCGGCCACCGGAAGTAGTGCGCGATGGCGGCAGCGCCGACGATGTCCCGGCGGGCAGGGAAGGCAATCGCCGAGTCGGCGTAGGCCCGGGCCAGGGCGAGGGTGTCGTTCCGGACGTAGGCGGCCGAGAACGCGCGAGCTGCGGCGGCGATGGCCGTGCTGTCGGCGGCGTAGGTCGTCTGGGCGTGGAGCCCGGACGTCGCCGTGGCGGTGGTCAGGATGGCCACCGCCCAGGCGGTCCTCACGCCTTCTTGATGAGCCGGATGACGAATAGCAGGATCACGGCACCGGCGGTGGCGCTGATCAGGGTCCCGATGATGCCGACCGGCAGGAAGCCCAACAATCCAAAGACCCAGCCGCCGACGAAGGCGCCGACGACACCGAGCACGAGGTCGCCGAAGAGGCCGAATCCCTTGCCCTTCATGATCTTGCCCGCGAGGAATCCAGCCACGACACCGACGATGAGAAAAATGATCATGCCCACAAGACCTCCTCGAAGTGGTAAATGCATGCGACTACCTGACCCTTATCCTGCTCCGGGTGCAGTCACTCCTGCAGAACCCGCTCGATGCGCTGGTCGGGAATCAGCCAGATCAGCGCCACCGCGACGAACACTGCTCCGGCGACCCAGACCTGGAAGAAGGACGCGACTATCCCGATGACGTACAGAACCACCGAGATGTTTCCTTTCCGGTCCCGCCCGATCGCGCGGGCCAGGTTGGAGTCGGGTCCCTCGACGCGAAGCGCGGCGCGGACCATGATCGTGTAGGCGAGGGCAGCCATCAGCAGCACGAATCCGTAGAGTGCGACAGGGGCGGGGGCAAAGTGGTTCTCTCCCATCCATCCGGTCACGAAGGGCACCAACGACAGCCAGAAGAGAAGGTGGAGGTTGGCCCAGAGTACGCTGCCGCTCACGCGATGAACTGCGTGCATGGTGTGGTGGTGATTGTTCCAGTAGATCCCGAGGTACACGAAACTCAACACATAGCTGAGAAAGACGGGGGTCAGGGGGCGCAGCGCGGCGAAGTCGGCGCCGTGGGGCACCTTCATCTCCAGCACCATTATCGTGATGATAATGGCCATCACGCCGTCGCTGAACGCCTCCAGCCGTCCAGTGGTCACGACTTCGCCTTGATCGGCCCGCGGCCCGTCACGGTGACCTTGACTGACCGGCCACTCGGTGCGCCGGTGACCCAGATCTGGTACTCGCCCGTCGCCGTTGCCCGGATCTCCCAGGTCGCCCCGCCCGTCACACCGCGCGACATCAGGCTCCCGATGTACGGCATCTGCGTGCCAGAGAGCCGGGGCCGCAGCTGGAGAGTGATGCCGCCGACATCGGTTTCGGCGTAGTACAGGCATCCCGCATCGAGGGTAATCGCCGCACGCTCACCCGCCGAATTGAACTCGGTGGCAAGCACGGTCGTACCGGCCGAGACAGGGCAGGCCCCTGCGACGCCCGTTGGTGCAGCCGGTGCGGGGGTCGAGGCCGTGTCGCTCTGGCCGCCGGAACTGCAGGCGGCGAGCAGTGTGAGGAGTACGAGAGGAGATGTGCGCATAAGAGCCTCCAGGCATCGGATTGTGTCGATCATGTGAATCTACGTAGCTCCGGCGAATCGGCGAGCGCGGGCGCTTGACAGGGTCTGAAATGTTGAACAACTTGGTCGCAATAGAAACTTTTTTTGAGAATGGTTCTCATCTATGCGATTGCGGCCCTTTCTTGCTAAGCTCGGGTTGGTCGGCACGCTCTTCTTCCTCATCAAGGGGCTCTTGTGGCTCATCATTCCGGCGCTGATAGTGGCGCTCCAGTGAAGACCAACACGTCCGGGACCATGCTCACCCTTCGGGAGAGCACCGCCGGCCATCATCGTCGTGCCGAGCAGCACGAGTTCCAGCAGCAGTTTGTGCGCGGCACCCTCCCGCGGGCGCTCTACGTCCGATGGCTCGGGCAGATGCTCCACGTCCACGCCGCCCTCGAGGCCCATCTCGACCGCCTCGTCGCCCGGAACCTCCAACTCAAGAGTGTGTTCGACGACTCGCGACGGAAGGCCGATCCGCTTCGGAAGGACCTGGCATTTCTCGGCGCGGCAACCGACCAGCCGGCGCTGCCCACCGCCCTGGCCATGATGGCCTGGATGGATACGCTCGCCGAGACGCACCCGCTCGCCGTGCTCGGCGTGCTCTATGTGCTGGAGGGGAGCACCAACGGGTCGAAGTTCATCGCGCGGAAAGTGCGCCCTGCGTACGAGCTCCCGGCCAACGGCGAGGGCTCGGCGTATCTCGACCCCTACGGCGACGTACAGCCAGTCCGCTGGCAGGAGTTCAAGACGGCGATGGATGCGCTGAACCTGCCGGCGAGCGACGTCGAGCCGATCGTCGCCGCGGCACAACAGACCTTCGATTCGATTCGCGAACTGGGGGCCGAACTCCTGGCAAGCCAAGCGGCGGCGGCCTAGCGGGTCAGTCCAGGGCGTTCAACAGCGCGCTCGCCACCTCGGCGGTCGATCCGCTCCCACCGAGGTCCGGCGTGAGCGGCCCGCTCGCCACCACCCGCTCCACCGCCCGCTCCAGCTTCGCCGCCCCCGCCGTATTGCCCAACTGTTCCAGCATCAGCGCTCCGGTCAACACGGTCGCCATCGGGTTCGCCACTCCCTTCCCGACCAGGGGCGGCGCGGAGCCGTGCACCGGTTCGTACAGACCGGCGCGTCCGGGGTGCAGGTTGGCGCTGGCCGCGATGCCCAGTCCGCCGATCAGTCCCGCGCCGAGGTCGGAGAGGATATCGCCATAGAGGTTGGTGGTGACGATGACCTGAAAGCGCTCCGGCTCCCGCACCAGCTCAAGTGCCAGCGCATCCACGTAGCGATGCTCCTGTTGGATGTCGGGATACCGCTCCCCGATTTCCTGGAAGAGCCGGCCCCAGATCCGCTGATACTGGATGGCGTTGGACTTGTCGCTCATCGTGACCCGCGTCTTCCCGTGCGCCGCCGCCCACTCGAACGCTGCCTCGATGATCCGCGCAACCCCCTTCCTCGAGTTGATCTCCTCGGAAACGTGCACCTCGTCGGGAGTACCGATGCTCTCGGACCGACCCTTTCCGAGATACTGCCCCTCCGTGTTTTCGCGGAAGATGACGAAGTCGATGGCGGTGCTGCCGCCGTCGTTCCGACGGTCGGCGCGCAACGGCGAGAGCTTGGGATGAAAGAGCCGGGTCGGGCGATAGTTGATATAGAGATCGAGCCGGAAGCGGAGGCCGAGGAGGATGTCACGAGCGTGTTCGTTGCCCGGGACGCGCGGATCGCCAAGGGCGCCGACGAGGATACCGTCTACATCGTCGCGGAGGTGCTCGAACGCCTCATCGGGGAGGGTCTCGCCGGTGCGAAGGAAGTGGTCGGCGGAGTAGGGGAGGTGCTCCACCTCGAGCGTCAGCTCCTCAGTGCGCGCCGCTGCCTCGATGACCGGCAGGGCGGCCTCGATCACCTCGGGCCCGATACCGTCGCCGGCAATGATGGCGATGTTCGCGCGCGTCACGGCAGCCCTCCCTGTCCTTCCTCACCGCAACTGACACAGTAGCGCCAGCCGACGTCCATGTCCGCGCCGCAGGTGCGACAGGCGCCGACGTCCTGCCCCATGCCGCAGTGGGGACAGAAGTTGATCAGCATCCGCGGCGGCAGGATGCCGCCGCAGAAGGGACACCGCACCTGCGTCTTGTCCAGTGACGCCGGCGGAATGGCCGAAACGTCCGGCTCCTGGGGGGTGACGGCGCTGGCATTCGCCTCGAATACCGGATCCGGTTCCCATGCGTCGTCAACGGGTGGCGCTGCGGCCCCCTCTGCTTCGGCAGACTCCTCCCTTGCCATGGCCGGCGCCTGGGTCGGTTCATACGGCGGCGCGTACCGTTCCTCGGGGATGTCCTCCATGACGCTCATCAGGGGATCGGTGCGGAGGACGATGTGGGTATCGCCGTACACGCGGAGGCAGGCGAGATCGGGGAGCGGCTTCTTCAGCTCGGCCTGCAACGCAGCCTGGGCGGCGGGGTCGGCCTGGACGAAGTCCCCCTCGCCGGCGCAGAGCCGGAGGAGGAGCGTCTCGTAATCGTCCGCGCTGTCCACGCCGAGCTCCCGGCGGACCAACCGGTACGGTAGAAGGCCGTCCATGAGCTCGTTGATGACGATCGGCTGGTGAATCCGCGGCGGCTCCTGCTCTGAGAGCGCGCGGACGAGAATCCGGAAGAGCGGGTCGAGTGACGTCATGGATACAATTTCATCCTCCGGCCCGCTCGCCGCTAGACTCTTGATCGGTGCGGCAAGCCGGGGCGGGCTTCTGCCCGGGGTGGGCCTGAGCCCACCCCTCAGGTCGAGGGGCGCTATTCCACATCTCGCAATTCGATCGCGTCCCCACGAGCCAGCCGGTCCGCAAGACGGGTATACGCCGCGTCCGCATCGTACTCGAGATATTGGCCCCGGCCGCGCTTCGCCATGAGCCAGGTCTCGAAGCCGGATGGGATGGCACCGTCGGAGGTGTGCTGCTCGGTGGCGGCGGCGACGGCCAGATCGTTGGCATATTCGTTCTTGGCGTGCCCCCGATGGCCTCGCACCCACGTCCACTCGACCTCGTGCTTGCCGGCCGACGACACCAGCTGTTGCCAGAGTGGGAGGTTCTCGATGGGGCCGCCCTTCCGCGTCCACCCGCGCGCCTTCCACGCCGGCACCCACTCGCGCATGCCCTTCACCAGGTACTCCGAGTCCGACACCAGCAGGACCCGCATCCGTTGTCCCTTGCCGGCCAACAGTTGTAGTGCCGCGATGCCGCTGGCCAGCGCCATCCGGTTGTTGGTGGTGTCGGCGGCGTGCAGGAAGAAGTCCCGACGCTGCACGCCACTCTTGGTGGCCGTCTCGATGAGGCCGCCAGCGCCACCCGGTGTCTCACCCTTCTGCCCGTTGCCGAGGCAGCTCTCGTCGAGATGCACCACGGCGATCGCGAGTGGTTGGGTCATCCGTCGTTCCTCAGTACCTGGAACCACTCGATATCCTTGAGTAGAAACTCCATCACCTCTCCTGTCATCGGCAACCGCGCGTGGAAGGCCTCGCCGCGGGGTCCATTCGCCACGCGGCCAGCGAGCACGATATACTCCGTGCCCCGCCGCTGTACGATGACGCGCAGCCCATTGCGGCAGGCATGCTCGAGTTGGTCGTACTTTTCACTGTTCCAGCGCACCAAGACTCCTCAGGCGTCCCCCCTCTCCATCATACGGAGAGGGGGACAGGGGGTGAGGTAAGACGGCGGAGCCGCTGGGCACGGGGGCAGCGAAGAGCCGTGTCATGGGGACCGACCGCTGGAGACATGAATCTCCCCTGTCAAGCCATCCCGCAACCTTCCAAGCACTGCCGCACTCAGCGTCGCTTCATGCTGCAGGCCGGCCAGCAACTCATCGAGGCGGTCAGGGTGAACCGCGAGCAGAAGGCCGCCCGACGTCTGCGCATCAGCCAGCAGGATGCGCTCGGCGGGGGCGACGTCCGCATCATACCAGGTGACTGCCGCGGCCGCGTCCATGTTGCGCATGGTGCCACCTGGGATCAATCCTTCTTCTGCCATCTGGCGCGCCTGCTCAAGTACCGGCAGATTCTCCACCCAGAGTTCGGCGGCGAGATTGCTTCCCGCGAGGATGTTGCCGAGGTGCCCAAGGAGACCGAATCCGGTGATATCCGTGGCGGTACGGACGCCAGCGGCCCGAGCCGCGCGGGCGGCACCAGCGTTGAGGGCGCGCATCGAGGTGACCGCCGGCGCAATGTCGGCCTCGGTGAGCCGGTCGCGCTTGAGCGCGGTGGTCAGCAACCCCGTACCGAGCGGCTTGGTGAGGACCAGGACATCTCCCGCCTGGCCTCCGGCGTTCGTCATCAACAGGTTGGGGTGCACCTCGCCGGTCACGGCGAGCCC
>SPDF01000213.1 GCA_004525055.1 Gemmatimonadales bacterium
CCCCACATTTTTTTTCACCCCGCGACGCGACTTCCGACCCCATACCCGATGCTGAAGTCAGCCGGGCCCGGGTGCCGGTTTCCGTCCGTCGGACGATTCATCGTCCTGCGGGGAAGCCGGGCGGGTGTGGCCGCAATTGTGTTTACACGAGCTGCATATTCCCTGATCGACGGGGCTGACCGGTGACACCGGCATGGAGTAACGATGGCAACTTCGACTGAAATGCTCGCTGCGTTCCGCGAACTGACCACCACCAAGCAACTCGACCGGGCAGAGCTGCTCGATCTCCTGAACGACGGCATCCAGGCGGCGCTGGTCCGCAAGTACGGGCCCACGGTTCGCTTCGAGCTGGCGGTGGACGAATTGAAGGGGGGCCTCACGGTCACCAGGCTTCGACAGGTGGTCGAGGTGGTGGAGGACCCGGCCAGCCAGGTGTCGGTGGAGGAAGCCCGCTTCGAGGATCCCGAGTTCGAGCCCGGCGATATGCTGGAAGAGGACATCCCCTTCGCGGCATTCGGGCGGCTGGCGGTGCAGGCGGCCAAGCAGCGGATCATCCAGCGGGTGCGGGAAGGGGAGCGGGCCAGGATCCGCGACGAGTTCGAGGACAAGGTCGGCGAGTTGCTCAGCGGCGAAATCCAGCAAATCGAGCGTGGCAAGCTGGTCATCATGCTCAACAAGTTCCGCGAAGCGGAAGCGATCATCCCGTACCGCGAGCAGAACCACCGGGAGCATTTCCACCAGGGCGACACGATTCGCGCGGTGCTCAAGCGGCTCGAAGAGACCCCCAAGGGCCCCCGCCTGATCCTGAGCCGCGCCGATGGACTGTTCGTCATGGCGCTCTTCAAGCTGGAAGTCCCCGAAATACAGCAGGGCATCATCGAAATTCGCGCCATCGCGCGCGAAGTGGGCAGTCGGACCAAGGTGGCCGTCATTTCCCGGGACGACGCCATCGATGCCGTCGGCGCCTGCGTGGGCCTCAAGGGTTCGCGGGTCCAGGCCGTGGTCAATGAATTGAGCGGCGAGCGCATCGACATTGTGCCGTGGTCGCCCGATCCGGAGCGGTTCGCGAAGCAGGCGCTGGCGCCGGCGCGTGTCGCCCGGGTCATTGCCGACCCCGCGTCGAAGACCGTCAACGCGGTTGTGGACGAGGACCAGCTGTCGCTGGCGATCGGACGGAACGGGCAGAACGTGCGCCTCGCCTCCGAACTCACCGGCTGGAAGATCGACCTCTACTCCAGCCGTGAGTGGCTTGAGCGCGGTGGCGAGAGCCCGCTCTTCGCGCCGCTGCCGCCGGAGGAAGAGATCGCCCTGCAGGTACCGCTGGCCGAGCTCGACGGCTTGGCCCCGGAACTGGTCGGCCTCCTGGCCAACGCCGGTTTCACCATGCTCAACGACGTGCTCGATCTTGAGCGCGACGATTTTCTCCGCGTGCCCGGCATGACGCCGGAATCGGCGGATCAGCTGGTCGCGTTCCTGACCGAACTCACCACGGACGAGAGTGAGGCAGGGGAAGACGCGGCGCCTTCCGCGTGAGTGGCGGCGTGCTCGGCCTCCTCGGCCTCGGCCTGAGGGCGGGCCACGTCGTCATCGGTGTGGACGGCGTCCGGCGGTCGATCCAATCGGGGCAGGTGCGTTGCGTGGTGTTCGCGTCGGATGCGAGCCCGCGTGCTGTCGAGAAGGTGATGCGGCTGGCCCAGGCGCAGGGTGTCCCCCTGGTGCAGGGGCCGACGGCCGATGAGATGGGCAGGCAGTTGGGACGGCCCCCTGTGATGGTGGTCGGAGTGCGGGACCGCGCGTTGGCCGTGGGTTTGGGCCGCTTGGCGCGGGAAGTTCCTGAGGAGGAATGAGTGGTCAAGACCCGAGTCCATGAATTGGCAGCAGAATTCGGCGTCCCCTCTGAGCAGCTGATCCAGTCGCTCAAGGAGATGAACATCTTCGTACGCAGTCATCTGTCCGCGCTGGAATCAGGACAGGTGTCCGCGGTGCGCGTCCGCTGGGAGCGAGAGAAGCGGAAGAGCGCCGAAGAACCCAAGCCCAAGCGCGGGCGGCGCAAGGCAGCGGCTGAGCCGGCCGCGCCGGAGGCGCCTGCCGCTCCCGTGCGGCGTCGGCGGACCAAAGCCGAGGTCGAGAAGGTCGAGGCCGTGGCCGCTGCGGAAGCGGAAGCCCAGGCATCGGCGCTGGCGGCGCTGGAGGCCGAGCGCGAACTCGCCCGCGGTGAAGCCACGGCGCCCGCCCGGTCCCTGGAGGATCGTGCCCGCGAACTCTTCAAGGACCCCGCACCCGCCGAGGCGGGGGCGGAGGCGGCGGAACCGGTGGCGGAAGCCTCGCCGACGGCTCCGGTTCGCCGGAAGGTGGAGGACCTCTTCCCGACGACGCCGCCCGCGGCGGTCGCCGGCGCTCCGGGCGCTTCAGCGGCTTCTGAACCCGCGACGCCGGCGCCTGCCGCTCCGCGGAAGCCATTCATCCCGCCGCGCATTCAGCGGCCGCCGCCGGGCCCACCCCCCGCCTCGTCGGGGGCCCCGGCCGGTCGCCGTGGACCGCCCGCGCGTGGTCCGCGCCCTGTCTTCAGCAGCGCCACCGGCCCGTCGGAGGCATCGCGCCCCCGTGAATTTGGGCCGGACGCCAAGAAGGGCGATTTCAAGAAGGGCAAGAAGAAGCGCGGAAAGAACCAGGTCGATCAGGAAGCGGTCAGCAAGAACATCTTCAAGACGCTCAAGGGGATGAAGGGCGGCCGGAAGTCGCGCGGGCCGCGCTCGGACGAGCCCTCCTACCGCGACGTGATGGCGGGCCGGGCGGCCGAGGAGCGGGAAAAGGAAAAGGCGCGCATCCGGGTCAACGAATTCATCTCCGTCTCCGAACTCGCCGACCTGATGAAGGTGCCCTCCAGCCAGATCGTCCAGTTCGCGTTCAAGGAACTGGGCCTGATGGTGACCGTGAACCAACGGCTGGACTTCGACCAGATCGAGTTGATCGCGTCGCAGTTCGGCTTCGAGGCGCTGCGCGAAGATGAATACGCCGCGGACCTCACCCAGGAAGTCGAGGAGGATCCGCCGGAAACGCTGCAGCCGCGCGCGCCGGTCGTCACGATCATGGGTCACGTTGACCACGGCAAGACGTCGCTCCTCGACTACATCCGGAAGGCGAACATCGTCGCCGGCGAAGCGGGCGGCATCACGCAGCATATCGGCGCCTACCACGTCGAGCTGCCGGGCGGTCGCCGGATCACCTTCCTCGACACGCCGGGCCACGAGGCGTTCACCGCCATGCGGGCCCGCGGCGCCCAGGTGACGGACCTCGTGGTGCTGCTCGTGGCGGCCGACGACCAGGTCATGCCGCAGACCATCGAGGCCATCAGCCATTCGAGGAATGCCGGCGTGCCCATGGTAGTCGCCATCAACAAGGTGGACCTCCCCGCGGCCAACCTGCAGAAGACGATGCAGGACCTCCTGCAGCACAGTGTCGTGCTCGAGGAGTTCGGGGGAGATGTCCTGTCCGCCGGTGTCTCGGCCAAGAACGGGACCGGCGTCGACCTGTTGCTCGAGAAGATCCTGCTGCAGTCCGATCTGCTCGATCTCAAGGCCAATCCCGACCGCAAGGCGCAGGGCACGGTCGTGGAATCCACGCTCGATCCAGGCAAGGGCCCGCTCGCCACGCTGCTGGTCCAGCGCGGTACCCTGTCGGTGGGCGACAACTTCATCTGCGGCAAGTTCTCCGGGCGCGTGCGCGCCCTCTTCGACGAACGCGGCAAGACCATGACCTCCGCCGGCCCGTCGATGCCGGTCCAGATTCTCGGCTTCGACGGCGTGCCGGCGGCCGGTGACTCGTTCCTGGTCGTGGCCGACGCCGCCGAAGC
>SPDF01000333.1 GCA_004525055.1 Gemmatimonadales bacterium
ACCTCCGGCGCCAAGCCAACGCAGTCAGCGTACCCGCAGCAGAGCGTGCGATCGATCTGGATGGTGTAGGCCATAGGGCGAACATACAAAACCGATCTTGATCGTGCCAGAGGGATGGGAATCCCCGACCTCGGCAGAACCCCGTCGGGGGTCAGGGTGGCTCCTCTCTCCGGTTCCGCAGTATCGGCTCCGGCTCTCTTGCCATTCTGCCCCCAATCTTCTCTAATTCATCCCCTACCGTTCCTCTCCCTCCCGCTACTCCGGGTTGCCGCCGATGACTGACGCCGTCGTCTCAGTGGATCGCATCACCAAACGATTCGCCGGCCACACTGCCGTGGACTCTCTTTCACTCTCTGTTCCGGCGGGCGGAGTGTTCGGCCTCCTCGGCCCGAACGGCGCCGGGAAGTCCACGACCATCCGCATGATCATGCATATTATCGAACCCGACGAGGGGCAGGTAACCCTGTTTGGTGGTCCGGGGACCGGCCGGGAGCTCTCCGCCCGCATCGGGTTCCTGCCTGAGGAGCGCGGGCTCTACCCGCGAATGGAGGTGCTGGAGCACATCATCTTCCTGGGCGAGGCCAAGGGACTGCGTCGGCGGGACGCTCGAGTGCGCGCCCTCCGGTGGCTCGATCGCCTCGGCCTCGGCGACTGGGGCAAGCGGAAGGTGCAGGAACTCTCCAAGGGGATGCAGCAGAAGGTCCAGTTCATCGGGACCCTCCTGCACGACCCCGATCTCGTCATCCTCGACGAGCCCTTCAGCGGCCTCGATCCGGTCAACCTGCAGGTGATGAAGGATGTGGTAGTGGAGATCGCCCGGTCGGGGAGGACAGTACTGTTTTCGACCCATATCATGGATCAGGCCGAGAAGATGTGCGACCGGATCGCCATCATCGCGCGGGGGGAGAAAGTGGTGGACGGGCGGGTCGCGGACATCAAGGCGGAGGGGGGTACGCGCCATGTGTTCCTCTCCTTTGCACATGATAGCGCGAAGGCCAGCCCCATTCTGGCCGACCGGACATTGGTGGCCAGGGTCGACGATTCCGGGGCCACCGCGGAGGCGGAACTTGCTGTCGGAGCGAACCCCGATCGCCTGCTTCGCGCGCTGATGGATGCGGGGGTGGGGCTGACTCGATTCGAGGTCGCCGAGCCGTCACTGGAGTCGATCTTCATTGCCAAGGTTGGCCAACAGGCGGCCACCGCCCCGGCCCAGGAGAAGGCCCATGCGTAAGCTCTTCGCCGTCATCCGCCGAGAATTTATGGTCCGGGTGCACACCAAGGCCTTCGTCATCGGGACCATTCTCGGCCCGGTGCTGATGGGGTTCCTGTTCGTGTTCCCGATGCTATTGGAGTCGCGGGACCGGGCACCGAAGCGCCTGGTCGTCCTCGATGCGGCGAACGGCGGCTTCGGCGGGCGTGTCACCGAGGCGCTAGCGGCGGCCCGTCGTGGTGTGGGTCCCGACGCGGCTCCACGCTACGATGTGGTGCGGCTCGAGGCGGGGCCCGGCAACCTCGCTCCACTCGATTCCCTGATCCCCCTCACCGGGGCCAAGAACGCCGGCACGCAAGCGCTCGTTGGCGTGGTGCTGGTGACCGATTCCGTGCTCGATACCGGGCGGATGCACTACTTCGGCAGCAACGTCGGCAGCCTCTCCGAAATGGGCGACCTCCAGCGCATCCTGCGCCAGGCGGTCGTGGGCGAGCGACTCGGCCGGGCTGGTGTCGATCCGAGTGTCCTGATGGTGGCCACCGCGCCGATCTCGCTCGAGACCTCGCGCGTCAGCAACGGGCAAGTGAGCGGAGAGAGTGGCGAGTCATCGTTCATTCTTGCCTACGTCATGTCCTTCCTGCTCTACATGGCGCTTCTGCTCTACGGCAATCAGGTGATGGGGTCGGTGCTCGAAGAGAAGAGCAACCGGATCATGGAGGTTCTCGTCTCCAGCCTGAGTCCGTTCGAACTGATGCTCGGCAAGGTGCTCGGGGTCGGTTCCGTGGCGTTGCTGCAGTTGGGAATCTGGACCGGGGCCGCAAAGGTGCTGACCTCGCAACGGGTGGCCATCGCCGGGCTGCTCGGCGCGGAACCGTCGGCCGCCATGAGCATGCCGATCCCCGCGATCAGCGGCGGGCTCCTCGCGGTGTACCTCTCGTTCTTCGTGCTGGGGTTCTTCCTCTATTCGGCGGCGTACGCGGCCGTGGCGGCCACGGTGAGCACGCAGCAGGAAGCGCAACAGGCCGCGCTCCCCGTCACCATGTGTATCGTGGTCGGGCTGATCATGATGTTCGGCCTCCTCGATGAACCGAACGGGACCCTGGCCCGGACCATGAGCCTCATCCCGCTCTTCGCACCGTTCGTGACGCCGGTGCGCTACTCGTTGAGTCCTCTCCCCCTCATGGAACTCCTTGCCTCCGCGGGCCTGACGGCGCTCGGCGTGCTCGCGGTGACGTGGATCGCGGCTCGCATATACCGCGTCGGAATTCTGATGTACGGCAAGCGGGCCACGGTCATGGAAATCGCTCGCTGGATTCGGACAGGGTAGGAAGGCGGGGCCCCCAACCCGGTTCTCATGACGTCGATTGGGCGCGCCGAAGGGGTGGGCT
>SPDF01000023.1 GCA_004525055.1 Gemmatimonadales bacterium
GGATTGGGCTGCTGCTCATGCGGCAGTTCAATATTGCAGCCGATGGAACGACCGCCGACCTCGCGGGCGCCGCGGTTGGCCGCCTCCATGATGCCGGGGCCGCCGCCCGTCATGACGGTAAACCCCAGCTCCGCCACCCGGGTCCCCATGGCCCGAGCCAACCGGTAGTGGGGGTCATCCTCGCCAACCCGGGCAGAGCCGAATACGGTCACGCACGGCCCAACGAAGTGGAGCGCCCGAAATCCCCGCAGGAATTCCGCGGAGATGCGGCCCAGCCGGGCGAGCTCGCTGAGCCGGGAGCCCGGCCCGGCCAACCAGTCACGGATGTCTGGAAGCCCCGGCCCATCCGGCCAGGGCCCCGGACTCGGTTCGTTGGGATCGGTCATTCCGGCAATCTCCCCCGGGGAGGCCCCCCGGCGCAAACCTGCGCCCCCTCCTACATGACTGCATCCCGGTGTATCTTGGGGCCCGGTAGCACGGCCCGCCGACCGGGCCGGCATTCTCCAACGCAGGGAACGCAGATCTCATGAAGGCAACCGATGTCCGCAAGGGTCATGTCATCCTGATCGAGGGCCAGCCGTGCCGCGTGATGGACTTCACGCACCGCACGCCCGGAAACCTCCGCGCCTTCGTCCAGGTGCGCTTCCGGAACCTGATTTCCGGCAACACCTTCGACACGCGCCTCAACGCCTCGGACTTCGTGGACCAGGCCCGGCTGGACACCAAGGAAATGCAGGTCCTCTACCAGGACGGCCAGGGCACCCACGTCATGGACCAGGACACATTCGACCAGGTCACATTGGACCAGGAAGTCACCGGCGATATGACTCCCTGGCTCCAACCCGAGATGAAGTTCATGGTCGAGTGGCTCGGCGGACAGCCCATCGCGATCAACCTGCCGACCACCATCGATTTGGAGGTGGTGGAGACCGCCCCGGCCATGAAGACCGCCACCAAGAACTCGAGCAGCAAGCCGGCGGTGCTCAGCAATGGCGTCACGGTCAACGTCCCCGAGTTCGTCAACCCGGGCGAGCGGGTACGCGTCAACCCGAATACCGGCGATTACCTCGAGCGCGTCAAGTAGGCGTCGGCCGCCCCATTTGCCCTCCCGAAGGCCTCGCACCCCGGTGCGGGGCCTTCTATCTTGAGGGACCCTCCCCTCCCGAAACCGGAGCCTCCGCATGCAGTTGGTGACGCTTGACTGGGTCATCGTTGTCCTGTCGCTCGCGGTCGCGTTCCTCCCTGCCGTCCTCCTGGCACGCCGCGCCGGCTCCAGCACCGCCGAGTTCTTCACTTCAGGCCGGGCCGCACCCTGGTGGCTCATCGGCGTCTCGATGGTGGCCACCACCTTCAGCACCGACACCCCGAACCTGGTAACCAACCTCGTGCGCGAGCACGGCGTGGCCAACAACTGGCTCTGGTGGTCGTTTCTACTGACCGGCATGGCGACCGTGTTCTTCTACGCGCGGCTCTGGCGGCGCTCGGGCGTGCTCACCGATCTCGAGTTTTATGAGATTCGCTACGCCGGCCGCCCCGCCCAGTTGGTGCGGGGATTCCGCGCCGTCTACCTGGGGCTCTTCTTCAACTGCGTCATCATGGCCACCGTCAACCTGGCCGCCGTCAAGATCGCGAACGTGATCCTCGGCTGGCCGATGTGGCAAACGCTGGCGGTGTGCGCAGTCCTGAACATCGCCTTTGCCGCCACCGCCGGCCTCTGGGGCGTTCTGGTGACGGACTTGATCCAGTTCGGGATCGCCATGGCGGGTTCGTTCGCGGCGGCGTACTTCGCCCTGCAGCAGCCCGAGGTCGGCGGACTCAGTGGGCTGATGACCCGCCTGGACCCCGGCACACTACAGCTCCTTCCCGACTTTGGGGACTGGAAACTCACGGTCTCGGTCCTGATCATTCCGATCACCGTGCAGTGGTGGAGTGTCTGGTATCCCGGCGCCGAGCCCGGGGGAGGGAGCTACATCGCGCAGCGAATGCTCGCCGCACGCAGCGAGCGCGACGCGATGGCCGGTACTCTCTTCTTCAATGTGGCCCACTACGCCTTGCGGTCGTGGCCCTGGATCATCGTCGCGCTCGCCTCGCTGCTGGTCTACCCGCAGCTCTCCGATATCGCCGTCAGCTTCCCCAACGTGGATCCGAACCTCATCGGACACGACATGGCCTACCCTGCCATGCTCAAATTCCTCCCCGTCGGGTGGCTGGGCATCATGGTGGCCGGCCTCCTGGCCGCCTATGTCTCGACCATCGCCACGCACCTCAACTGGGGCACCTCGTACCTCGTGCACGACCTATACCGCCGCTTCATGCGCACCGACGCGACCGAGGCGCATTACGTCCTGGTCAGCCGGGTCGTGACGGCGCTGCTCATGTTCGCCGCGGCGGGGCTCACCTTTGTGCTCGAGACGGCCAGCCAGAGCTTCCAGCTGCTGCTATCAATCGGCGCCGGTACCGGCCTGCTCTACCTCCTGCGGTGGTTCTGGTGGCGGATCAACGCCTGGAGCGAAGTCAGCGCCATGGTGAGCTCGTTTCTCCTCGCGGCAGGCTTCCTCTACGGACAGAAACATGGCTTTCCATTGGACGCGACCGTTCAGCTCCTCCTCAGCGTCGGAATCACGACCGTCGTCTGGGTCACGGTGACGCTCCTCACACCCCCGACCGAGCGGAGCACGCTGCTCAGCTTCTTCACGCTGGTCCGCCCCGCCGGCCCCGGCTGGCGCGCGGTCCAGGCAGAGGCAGGCGTCGCCCCCTCCCCCGACAGCCTCCCGATGGCCTTCCTCGGCTGGATGCTCGGTTGCACCGCAGTGTACTCCGCACTCTTCGGCGTAGGGAGCCTCCTCTACGGGCGAACCCCACAGGGTCTCATCTTCGTGGCGGTGTTCGCAGTGTCGTCGTGGTGGCTCGCCCGGTTGTTGCCTGCGATGTGGGGCGGAGCGAACCGGGCGACATGATTCAGGCCGTCGTCCTCGCCCGCGGTCTCGGGCGCAGCATGCGCGCGGCGGACCCCGGCACGGCGCTGCCACCCGAACAGGAGGCGGTCGCGGCCACCGGCGCCAAGGGGATGATTCCGATCGGCCGGCCCTTCCTCGACTACCTCCTTTCCGCGCTCGCAGATGCAGGCTTTCGGGAGGCCTGTCTCGTCGTCGGGCCCGAGCATCAGGAAATGCAAACGTACTACGAGACCCCGGGACGCTTGACGCGCATCGGCGTGTCGTTTGCAATCCAGGAACGGCCCCTCGGCACCGCCGACGCCGTGCTGGCAGCCAAATCGAAGGCGGGGCACGGGCATTTCCTCGTCTGCAACTCCGACAACTACTACCCCGTGCCCGTCCTCTCCGCCCTTCGGTCGCTCGGCGACTCCGGACTCGCTGGATTCTCCCCCGATGCGCTCATCGCGCAGAGCAACATCCCTCCCGAGCGCGTGCGGCAGTATGCCCTGATCGAGGAAACAGCCGATGGGTATCTGGCGGACATCGTCGAGAAGCCGGACGCGGCCACCGCTGCCCGCCTCGGCCCCGCCGCCCGCGTCAGCATGAACGCGTGGGTCTTTGACGCGGCAATCTTCGAGGCGTGTAGCCATGTGACCCCCTCGGTTCGCGGGGAACTCGAGATCCAGGATGCGGTACGCTACGCCATGCACCACCTTGGCGTCCGCTTTCGGGTCCTGCACGCGGAGGCCGGCGTACTCGACCTCTCGAATCGCGGCGACATCGCCGCCGTGGCTGAATGCCTGAAGGGCACCGAGGTGCGACTCTGACCGGCGCCAACCTGCGCGATCAGGTCCGCGCCGCGCTCGACACGAGCACTCGGGATGCCGCGCTCTGGCACGTCCCCGGTCGAGTAGAACTGCTGGGCAAGCACACCGACTATGCCGGCGGCCGAAGTCTCCTCTGTGCCATCGACCGCGGGCTCGTCATCGGGATGGTGCGGCGGAACGACGACACGGTGACCTTCCTCGACTCCTCGAGCGGCGCGCGTGCGGCGTTCCGACTCGACCCGGACCTGGTCCCGCTCACCGGTCGATGGGCCGGTTTTCCGATGACCGTGGCACGCCGAATCGCGCGCAACTTCCCCGACGCGCGCCGGGGCGCCGACCTGGCGCTGGCCAGTAACCTCCCCTCGGCGGCAGGGATGAGCAGCTCGAGTGCGCTCATCGTCGCGACGTTCCTCGCACTCGCCGAGGCGAACGAACTCCACACGACGGAAACCTGGCGCGCCCACCTTTCCACCCCCGAAGCACTGGCTGAGTATCTCGGCTGTATCGAGAACGGACAGAGCTTCGGCCCGCTCAGCGGCGACCGCGGGGTCGGTACATTCGGAGGGAGCCAGGATCACACCGCGATCCTCTGTTGCCGGCCTGAGCGCGTCAGCCGCTACTCCTTCGCGCCTGTCGCGTACGAGGGGGAGATCCGGTGGCCCAAGGGGATGGCACTCGTGATCGCCGTCAGCGGCATCCGGTCTCGCAAGTCGGGCCCACAGCGTGAGGCCTATAACCGGCTGTCCCTCGCGACCCGGGTCATCCTCGATCGCTGGCGCGAGGCGTCCGGGACGCAAGCCGTCACCCTCGCAGCCGCAGCGATGGAGCCGGCGGCACAAGCGGCGATTGAACAGCTTCTGGTGGACCATCCGGATCCGGCCTTTCCACCCGGATTCCTGGCCGGCCGCTTCCGGCAGTTCGTGTCTGAGAGCCTCGAGATTATTCCGGAAGCTGCCCTCGCGCTTGAACGCAAAGACCTGCAAAGCTTCGGCCGCCTCGTCGACCGCTCCCAGCTCGGCGCCGAAGAGGGGCTGCACAACCAGGTGCCGGAAACAACCCACTTGGCGCGCCACGCTCGTGCACTCGGCGCGCACGCCGCATCGGCGTTCGGTGCAGGATTCGGCGGGAGCGTTTGGGCGATGGTCGATGCCGCCGAGGCCGATCGATTCGGGAAGCAATGGATCGGAGAGTACCGCCGTGCCTTCCCCGCCGCGGCAAGAAGGGCGGAATATGTTCGGAGTGAGCTGGGGCCGGCTGCCCGGCGCATCGACTGACACCTCGATTGGAGTGAACCATGCACGAATCCGACGATCACCTGGTCTCGCGCCGCGACTTCCTCGGCGCAGGGGCGACCGCAGCGGTCGGCGCCAGCCTGCTCCCCGGGACGGCTACGGCGCTCGAAGGAGCTCCGGCGGGCCGAATGATCGGTGTTCCGTTCGCACGCCGAGACGTGGTACAGATTGGGCTCATCGGCGTTGGTGGGCGGGGGCGGAGTCTCCTGAGGGATCTTCTGGCGATCGACGGCGTCCAGGTCACCGCGCTCTGCGACCTTGTGCCGGCGCACGCCGCGCGTGGAGCCGCGATGGTTACGGAGGCCGGACAGGCATCGCCGCCTGCCATCTTCGACGGGAGTGACAGCATCTGGGAACACCTCGTCGCACGCGAGGACATCGACATCGTTTACATCGCCACGCCATGGAACTGGCATGTGCCGATGGCGGTCGGCGCCATGCGTCAGGGGAAGCACGCCGCGGTGGAAGTGCCAGCGGCCACGACCCTCGACGACTGCTGGACGCTGGTAAACGTCTCAGAAAAGACTCGCCGGCACTGCATCATGCTGGAAAACTGCTGCTACGGGTACAACGAGATGCTGGTCCTGAATCTGGTGAAGGCTGGCAAACTCGGCCGCCTGACCCACGGGGAGTGCGCCTATATCCACGATCTCCGGGAGTTGCTGCTGAGCGACGAGGGCGAGGGGCTGTGGCGACGGTACCCCCACCTCCAGCTGGATGGCAATCTCTATCCGACCCACGGCCTCGGGCCGGTGGCCAACTACATGGGCATCAATCGGGGCGACCGATTTGACTACCTCGTCTCGATGAGCAGCCTCGAGGCGGGCCTCACTGAGTATCGCGATGAGCACCTTGCCTCGTCGGATCCCAAGCGGCAGGAGCGCTACCGCACCGGCGACATGAACACCTCGCTGATCAAGACCGCCCTCGGGCGCAGTGTCGTGCTCCAGCACGACGTGGTGAGCCCCCGCCCGTATACCAGGATCAACCTGATCTCGGGCACGCAGGGCACGTTCGCAGACTATCCCGCCAGGATCATGATCGAGGGGCAGCCGGAAGGCGAGAAGTGGACCGGCCTCGATGGCTACAAGGAAGAGTTTGAAAGCCCGCTCTGGGCCCGGATGGGAGAACTCGCCCGGAAGCTGGGTGGGCACGGTGGGATGGACTTCATCATGAACTACCGGATGATCCACTGCCTGCGGGAAGGACTGGTCCCTGACATGGACGTGTACGACGCGGCCGCCTGGAGCGCGCCGGGGCCGCTCAGCGTCGCGTCGGTGCAGAAGGGGAGCAAGCCGGTGGATGTGCCGGACTTCACGCGGGGTGCGTGGCGTACCCCACGGGCGGTGATGGGTTAGGCGCCGTTCGCCGCCGTAACCAGCGCATGCACCGCGGCCGGATTCTCCGTGGTGCGGCTGTGAATCTCGGTCACGCCAGTCGCCTGCACCAGCGCGGCGGCATTGTGAGCACGGACGGAACCGCCCGCCAGGATCCCGATCCGTCCCGCTGCCTGCTCCACCAGCGCCCGGATCCTCGCCGCACCTTTCGCCGCTGTCGCGGCGCCCCCTGAAGTCAGCACACGCGCCACCCCGACCCGGGCCAGAACGTCCAGCGCGGACAGCTGGTCTGCGGCGGCGTCGAACGCACGGTGGAAGGTGACGGGAAGCGGCCCTGCCGCAGCAACGATGGCCTCGAGCGCTCGCTCGTCGATCGTGCCCGCCATCGTCAGCGCGCCGGCGACCACGCCCGCTGCGCCGCGATCGGCCGCCATCCGGATGTCCCCGAGCAGCCTGTCGAGTTCGGAGGACGAAAGGACGAATGGGCCCGGAACGGGGCGTGCCAGGACAAACACAGGAATGGACAGGTGACGGACGCACTCCGCGATGAGGGCATCGGGAGGGGTCAGTCCGCCAACCTCCAAAGTGACACAGAGTTCCACCCTCCGGGCACCGCCCTCTTCCGCCGCGATGGCACCGGACAGGGTTTCGACACAGGCTTCGAGCAGGACGCTTGGCATCATGACAAGATCGCTCCCCTTCCCCGGAGTCGCGAGCCCGGGCACCCTTCCCTCAGCGCGTTTCGCACTGCATCTTCAAGGGGTTGCCGACGCGGTCGTCGGCCCGTGGTTCACCTACTGGAGGATTCCCATGCTCAGCCTGACCCTGCTGGCCCTGGCCGGCAGCCTGACCGCCGTGCCGGCGGACACGACCTATAACAAGGTGACCCTTCCCAGCACGGTCGAGGTCGCCGGCCAGTCACTGGTTTTGAACGGTGTGGCCCTCCGCAAGAAGTCCATCTTCAAGGTGTATGTGGCAGGGTTGTACCTGCCCGCCAAGTCAAATGACCCAGACGCCGTCCTGGCAGACGATACCCATCGCCAGCTGGTCATGCAGTTCCTGCGCAACGTGGGCGCGGACAAGATGTGCGAGGCGTGGGACGAGGCGCTGGAGAAGAACACACCCGACGCCTCCGAGGAGCTCAAGGCCCAGTTCGTGACGCTCTGCGGCTACATGGAAGACATCGAGAAGGAACAGCAGTTCGTCTTCACCTACGTGGCAGGGACCGGGACCGAGGTCAAGGTGGCTGGCGTGGTGAAGGGCACCATCAAGGGCAAGGACTTCGCTGACGCGCTCTTCAAGGCGTGGATCGGTCCGAACCCCGGCCCGGGCACCGGGTTCCGTGACGATCTGATGGGAATCAAGAACTAGGGTTGCCAGGGTGGCGGGGAGGCGGTAACAGAACGGGCGCACTGTGGTGCGCCCGTTCTTAGTTCCGCCCCCCTGCCCCGCCTATTTCTCCCCTGCCAACCCCGCCATCCGTGCCCGCGCTTCCTTCACCTGCGGCTGCAGCACCGGATCGGCGTCACGCCAGAGATCCACGAAGTCGCCGTAGTACTTAAGCGCCTTGGTCCGGTCGCCCCGAGCCTCGTACATCTCGCCAAGGTGTCGATAGACAGGGCCCAGCGTGTACGGAACCTCGTTGCCCCCAGACCGGGCGTCGGGCAGCGTTACCGAGAGTTCATAGCGCCCCAGCGCCGAATCGGGTTCCCCGGCCAGTTCCCACACCTGCGCCGCGTCGACAAGGTCGCAGTTGGGGCACCTGACCTTGACCCGATGCGCGTCGTACGCCATGGCGGCATCACGCCAGCGCCCTTCGCTTCGCGCTGCGAGTGCTGCCCAGTAGATAGAATCGGCCACGCTCCGGCGTTCCACCGGGCGCTCCCGCGTCCAATCAGCATGGAGCCTCTCGACGTCGGCCGGTCGACCCGCGATTGCGTAGGTCTCGGCCAGCCCCATGTACCCTCGTTGGGACTCCGGGAGTGTGGCCACCACAGCGGGAGAAAAGGCCGAGTCGGCGAATGTCGCGAGCTCCTTCCACTGCCCCAGGAAATACGCGTTCTGCACCGCCGGCAGCGAGTGCAGGTAGAGCACCGTACCCTGCTGCCCAACGGAGGCCATCGTATTGGCCAGGTCTGCCCCAACACGGTCCGCCTCATCGAGCCGTCCCATCGCCGTGGCGAGGCCAAGCCGCTCCCACTGCTCGTTGACGCGGTCCGCGGGCGCGGTCGGCTGGATCCTCGTCGGGTCCCGAAGGAGTGAATCGGCAGCCTGGAAATCGCGCTGCATGTATGCGCGGGCCCGGACCATGTCGTCGGCCCTCGGTGATGCAGGATTCCGGCGCCGAAGCTCGGCGAGGACCGAGTCTGACGCTGAGTCCTTGCCCTGCAGGGAGAGAGATTGCGCCAGATTGAGCAGCCCACTCTGGATCTGCGATGTCGCCACCAGGTGGCGGAGAAGCACCTCCGCGTCCGCCGCCCGGCCCTGAGAATTCAACTTCAGCCCGAGATTGTTGAGCGCCGTCGGCTCATCGGGGTCGGCCGCCAGCGCCGCCCGGTATGCTGCCTCCACCTTCTCGTCATCCTCGGTCACGATCTCGTGGTAATACGCCTCCGTCAGGCCCCGCTCGACCGGGGGGAGCCGGTCGCGATACTGGTAGGCCCGCTTGGCGGCGTTCATCGCCTCCTCGCCGCTGCCGGGGAGCGCCTGCGGCAGCACCACAGCCAGCTTCCGCCACGCCATGGCGAAGGTACTGTCCACCGCTACCGCCTGCCGGAGGAGCGGGATTGCCCCCTCCGAGTCGCCGTTGCCATGCTTCTCGGTCGCCTCGGTGTACAACCGGAGGGCCTCGAAGGAGGAGGTGGTGACCTGCTCCAGCCGCTGGGAGCCGCGGATCCGGCCCAGCGACTCGCCGACCTTTTCCCGCAGCGCTTTCGAGAGCTTGTCCACCGCCGAGATGAGCTGAGAGGCGTCGCTCGCCGTCTCCCGGATCGGCACCAGGGTCACGCCGGTGTTCGCGTTGATGACCCGCGCCGCGAGCGAGTAGCCGGAGCCGAGTGAGGTGATCTCCCCGGTGATGATGGCCTTGATCCCTTCTCGGCGCGCCAGGTCCGTCGCCAGCGCCTGATCTACCTGCGCGTCGGCCGGCTTCCCCATCCGCTGCAGCGCCGCCTGGAGGTCGCCCGTCTCAACAAGACGCATGACGTTCGACTGGCCCAGGTCGATCCGCAGCGCCTCGGTCACCGACGCGCCGAGCGTGGGGTCGCTGGTCCGGTTCTCGAACTCGACCAGGATGATCCGGTCCTGCGCCGCGAGGACGCCCGCGCTCATGAGCGTGCTGCCCGGCCCGACACCCATCTTCCGCGAAACCAGGAATCCCGCACCGAGCAGCGCCACGAGTCCGAGCGCCATCCACCCGCCCACAATGGTGCGCCGCCAGGTGAACCAGCCGTGGTGAGCCGGCTCCGGCTCGAAGCGGAGGGTGCCCATGGTCATTTGGACGGCCCGCTTCCGCTCCACCCGCCCGGTATAGGCGATGATCGGAAGCCCGATGGCCATGGCAACTGCCGCACCATGCCATATCCAGTCCGGCAGGTCAAACACTCGCGTGAGCCCGAACGCCAATCCCACCACCGCTGCCGAGGCGAAGAGGAAGAGGCCCGCGACGCGCCCGGGTGCGTACCGGCGGACCGCGGCCTGCGCGTCCTGCCGCGCGGTGGAGATCGGTTCGGTGGAAATCGGCGTGGTGCCGCCGGTCGGCGTGCCCATTGCGGTCAGCTGCGCGGCAATCTCGTCGGCGGTCTGAATCCGGTCGGCGGGGTTCTTCTCCAAGCAGCGGAGCACGAGTTCGTTCATCGCCGGCGGGATGGTGTTCCGGTACCGCACCGGTGGCTCCGGCTTCTCGGCGATGTGCGCCGCCAGCATCCCCTGCGGGGTGGGCGCCACGAACGGGGTCCGGCCACAGAGCATCTCGTACGCCATCGCGCCGACGGCGTAAATATCGGCCCGCTGATCCACCCGCGGGTCGGCCGCCGCCTGCTCCGGTGCCATGTAGGCCGGCGTGCCGAGGGCGATGCCGAGCGAGGTGAGGTTGGTGTGCCCATCGCCGCTGGAGGCGCTCACCGCCTTGGCCACACCGAAATCGGTCACCAGCGCGTGCTTCCCAGACAACATCACGTTGTCGGGCTTGATGTCGCGGTGCACCACTCCATGGTTGTGGGAGTAGGCCAGCGCATCGACCACGTTGTGCAGGATCCGGAGGACCTCGCCCATCGGGAGCGCCCCCTCGCGCGCCAGCTTGGCGCGGAGCGACTCCCCGTCGATGAACGGCATGACGTAATACGCCAGATCGGCATTGGCGCCGGCGGTCAGCAGCTGGACGATATGGGGATGCTGGAGCGAGGCTGCGAGCTGGATCTCCCGCTCGAATCGCTCGGCGTTGACGCCGGCGGCCATGTCGGGTGGGAGTACCTTGATGACGACGCGCCGGCCAAGCCGCACTTCCTCAGCGAGGAAGACGCGGCTCATGCCGCCGCCGCCGAGCTCCCGCAGGATGCGATAATTGTCGCCGAGGGCCGCGTGCAGGCGGTCCGACAGTTCGGCCATTCAGTCTCCGGACAGGGGAATCCCGCTAATTATCGCTCCGAACGCCCTGACATGGAAGGAAGCCCCCCCCGATGACCCCGGCGGCTTGCCAAGGAGTGGTTGGGAGCGGATGTTGGAGCTAGAGGAGATTCTCAATGCCAGATTCCGGTTCCCAGCCGCACCACCCCACACGGCAGGACGTGGACATCTTCGGGATGTGCCACCTCGGGCTCGTCCGCAAGGTGAATCAGGATCATTTCCTGGTCGCAAGTCTCCACAAGTCGCTGCAGCTCCATCAGACGACCCTGCCCAACGAGGGGATCGGCTCCCTGGTAAGTGGAGCCCGCGGATATGTGTTCCTCGTCGCCGATGGGGTTGGCAGCACCCCATGGGGCGAGCAGGCCAGCGGATCCGCCCTTCGAGCCATTGCCGACTTCGTCATCCACGGCATGGATGTCGAGGTCCACGCCGACGTCGACCACGACCACCGGGTGGTGGATCGACTCCGCCGCTCGGTGGAGCATGGGCACCAGGCCATCAAGGATGCCGGCGAGGCCGAAGGCAAGCGGGGCATGGCCACGACCCTCACCATGGTGACGATCCACTGGCCCCGCGCCTACGTGATCCACGTCGGCGACAGTCGAGGGTACCGCCTCCGTCAGGGCGTCCTGACGCAAGTCACCAAAGACCAAACCATGGCGCAGGCGATGGTCGATGCCGGTGCGTTGACTCCGGCGGCCGCCGAGCAGAGCCGGCTGAAGCACATCCTCTGGAGCGCACTGGGGGGCAAGGAAGCGACGCCAGAGGTGTCCACCCTCGACTGCGAATGGGAGGACGTCATGCTCCTCTGCAGCGACGGACTCACCAAGCACGTCTCGGACGAGGAGATCCGCGAAGAGCTGCTGAAGTCGACATCAGCGGAGGCGAGTTGTCACGCGCTGATCGATCTCGCCTTGTCGCGAGGGGGCAGCGATAACGTGACCGTAGTCATCGGACGGCTGCGGGGTCCGCGGCCCACTTGACCATGGCGACCCGCCAGCCGAAGTTCCCCTCGGTCAGCCTTGGACGTCCTGCACCTATCTCATAGAGGCGTACATGTCTACGCGATTGCTCGGCCTGGCCCTCGTCTCCATCGCCACCGCTCCGCTCGTCGCCCAGGAGGCGGTACCCGCCGCGGCGCCGATGACGAGGCTTGACTCCGCCGCCACGATCGAAACCGGGCGGAAATACACCGAGTGGTTCTACACCGACCTCGGGGACAGCCTGATCGCCCATAGTTCGGCGCGAGTGAAGGAAAAGATCACGGCCGCCCAGCTGTCTGAGTTCCTGGGGCAGCTCGTTTCGCAGGTGGGCACCGAAGTGTCGGTCATCACCGAGACCGTCGTGGCCAAGGACTCGCTCTCCGGCTATTTGCGAGAGGCAGAGTTTGAGATGATCGACGAGCCTTTGGTGGTCGCCTTCACGCTCGGCGGCAATGGTGACATCTACGGCTTCTTCATCCGCCCGAAGAGCCAGATGCCAGCCGACCAGCCAAACTAGCAGCCGCTGGATGCCAGAGCGGGGGTGCGCCGGAGTCGGCGCACCCCCGCTTTGTGCAGCCAGGACGATGGGCTAGGTGCGTGCAGCCGGCGGAGCGGGAGCTGCGACGGTCGGCGCAGGAGCCGCGGGAGCCGCGGGCATCCGCGGCGCTGCCTTGACACGCACCTTCGGCATCGCGCCCGGGGCAACGGGAGCGTGAGGAGCCGTTTCGCGCTGCCACCGCAAGCCACGCTCCCTGAACATGTGCAACTTCTCCGGCACAGTCCATGTGACGGTGGTCTTCTTCTCCATCCGCATGATGTCGAATTTGGCAACGTCGCCGCTGTCATAGCTTCCCAGGATGCGGCGTGCCTGCCCGATGTCGGATGGGGCACGGCCGTCGATGGCGAGGATCACGTCCCCGGCCTTGAGCGGCATCGTGGAATCCGACGGGTTCTCGAGGACCAGGATCCCC
>SPDF01000051.1 GCA_004525055.1 Gemmatimonadales bacterium
CGCGCTACATCCGCGTGGCGGAGCAGGATGGCGTACGCCTCGTTCGCGGCGGCGTCGAGGCGAAAACCCGTTTGAATCATGGCGGTGGCCACCAACGTCCCCTCATCGTCCAGCAAGGCGGCCTTGGTGTACGTCGAGCCGACATCGATGCCGGCGGTCAGGTTGGTCATGAGGCGGCTCCAGCCGGGGCAGCCTGCCCGGCGACAATGCGGTCCATGGCAAAGAGCGCGGCACCGAGCGCGCCCATGTAGTGGGAGTCTTCCCCCACCTGGAGCGGTACACCGAGGAGTTCGTTCAGCACCGCCACCATCGCCACGTTGCGCGCGACGCCGCCGGTGAAGGTGACCTGCTCTTCGACGCCAACGCGGCGCAGCAGGGACACCGACCGGGCGGCAATGGAGCGGTGCACGCCCATCAGGATGTCCTCGATCTTCTTCCCCTTGGCGGCCCAGCCCAGCACCTCCGACTCGGCGAACACCGTGCAGGTCGTCGAGATCTTCACGGGCCGGGTAGCCCCCTGCGCCACACCGCCGAGTTCGCCAAGCGGAATGTCGAGCGCGAAGGAAGCCGCCTGGAGGAAGCGCCCGGTGCCGGCCGCGCACTTGTCGTTCATGCAGAAGTCCAGGACGTCTCCGGTTTCGGTGACTCGGATGGCCTTGGTATCCTGCCCCCCCATGTCGAGCACCGTGCGGGTCCCGGGGAACAGGTGGGCGGCGCCCCGGGCGTGACAGCTGATTTCGGTCACCTGGTCGTTGCCGAACGACACCTTGTACCGGCCGTATCCTGTCCCGATGACGTACCCCACATCGGCTTCCCGGACGACACCGTCGTCGAGCGCCGACTGAAAGGCTTCCTGCGCCGCCGTCACGACGTTGGCGCCGGTCATGATCAGGGACCGCCCGACGATCCGGCGCGCCTCGTCGATGACGACCGCCTTGGTCTGCGTGGATCCGACATCGACTCCGCCAGCATATCGCATGTTGTCTCCGATCAGGCCGTGGCCGAGGTGGTGCGGAGCCGGTGCGAACTGAGGCCCTCGAAGAAGGCATCGATCCGATTCTTGAGTTGAGCTTCCGACACCACCCGGCGGTCCATCATGTCCGATTCGATGAAGAGGCACTGGACGTCGCGGGCTTTCATGAGCGCCTTCCGGCTGCCGGCCAGGCTGGTCGAGACAGTGCGGCAGCTCTTGACCGGGTGGTACACCACCCCATCGGCCTCGAACTGATCGACCTGCTCGATGAGGGACTGGTCGTGGAACAGCATCGCATCCCCCGCGTGCCGCACGCCCACCAGCACGCCCTCGGCGAGGCTCTCGATCGGTCGCTCCAGATCGTACTGGAATCCGAGGTCGAGGCCGCCCGCCGCAAACCAGAGGTAGCTCGAGGCCACGAAGACGCCGCCCTGGTCGGCGAACATCTCGTGGAAGCGCCGGAAGATCGGATAACAGGGGACACCGACGAATAACAGCCGGTACTTTTCGTCCTGGATGGTGCCCAACCCGTGCGCGGCTTTGTATTCCATCTCCTCGACCAACCGCTCGAAATACTCGGCACCTTCCTTTGTGCCGCGAAGGGCGTTCAGGACGCCCAGGTAGATGGTGCCGTCCACCAGGGCATTGAACATGGCGGGCCGGCTCTGGTTGAGCTCAAGCACGCGCTTCCAGGCGGCCGCCATGCGATTGGTGTAATTGAGGACCTCGCGCAGTCGATCCATGTTGAGCGTCGTGCCGGTGAGCCGTTCGCATTCCGTGATCAACTCACGCAGCTGGATCTCGAGGTAGCGGCGGTCGCTCTCGAAGGCGTCGGTGCCAGGCGGGGCGCCGCCGGCAGCGGTCCGTGATCCGGGAATGTCGAGGGTCACCATGGGGATCTTGTAGTAGCGCTCCCAGAACTCCGCCCATTTGACGTAGGTGTTGCAGGCGTTGGTGGCGAGCGCGAGGGCCGGCTTGGGGAGGCGCCCCATGGAGTGCTTGCCGCCCTGGAGTTGCATGGCCACGTCGGCCTTCACATAGCCACAGACGTCCGGCGAGTAGCCGTACTCTTCGGCCATCCCGAGATATTCATGCGCCACATGGCGCACGGCGGTCTGGAGCGAATTGATCTCCGGGAAAACGAGGTGCATGTCGAAGGCGCGCAGCACCTCGGCAAGGCTCCCCATGACGAACACGTAGGCAGCCGTTTCCTTGCGCTCGGCGGCGACGTCGAGCCGTGCAAACCAGTCGCGCATCAATTTGGCGCCTTCAACGGCGCCTCGGCCGACGATGTCCTGTTCCGTGATCACGATCCCTCCCTAGTCGAACAGGATGCTTTCGATGAACGTCTCGAGCTGCAGCTGCATCTGGTCAAAGCCAGACATCTTCTCTTCGAACTCAGTGATGAAATAGGGGATCTGCGCCTCGTCCAGCGCCTTCGTGTAGGCGACCTGCTCGTCCAGTCCGGGCTCGCACATCTTGGCGGCGGCCAGAATCGCCGCCTGCGCGTTGGCACCGTGGAGCCGGTCGAGCAGCATCTGCTCCTTCGGCTTGCGGGTGTCGTGCTGAACCGGACTGTAGGAGGAGCCGTTGAGGTACGCATCGGCCAACGCCGCCAAGGGATCGCCGGTGTCGTCCACGTCGCGGACCAGGAACCGGAGCCCGATCAGGAGGTCGTCGTCCACCACGTAGCACGACTGGCCGATGACGGCCAGCAGGTCGAGGGGTGGCTGTTCGCAGAAGCCTCCCTCCAGCACGATGCGGATCTTGTCCTGGGACTTGTCGGTCCTCTGGCGGATCTGCGGGATCATCGCGTTCAGGAGGGTGTTGTGGTCCTCCCGGCGGAGCACCGCGCCCAGGGCCATCATCACGTACGCCTGGTCCACGGGCAGGAGCCACGGCGTCTCCCGCTTGATGGCGTACACCTCGCGCAGAAGGCGCCGGTTCTCATTGAAGACGGTGATCGAGTGGCGCAGGTCGGCTTCGGTGACCGTTCGGCCGGCGACCGCTTCGATGTCGCCCAGCACGCGAGCGTACTCATCACGGAGATACCCGGCCGAGCCCGCCGAGTTCACGTTCTGCGGCAGGTAGAGGATCTGCGACGGATAGGGGAGATTGCGCGACCATACGCCCGCCAGGTTGCGCGCCGCGTCACAGATCGGATGTGTCACGAACATGTCGAGCGGCAGCCGGCCGTCCAGGCAGACTTCGAGCGAGCTCCGCAGGATGGAGCAGAGATAGGAGCCGAAGTGCGAGTCGGCCAGGCGCATCTCCACCGGTGCGCCGCGAACCTTGACCGGCAGCATGCCGGCCGCGTGGGCCAACTCCTCGGGGAAATACACCTGAAAATGCCCGAGGACCTTGCCGCCCGACTCCTTCCACGCGTGCACGGTGGGGAACTCGGGGTCCTCCAGCAGATCCCGGCAGGCGCCGAGCGCGGCGTCGAGCGGCAGTGCCGCGACGGCGGCAACATCGAAGGCGGTGGCCGTGGCGCTCATGCGGGCTCCTTCCAGACCGGCGGCCGCTTCTCCATGAAGGCGGCGATTCCCTCGTGCGCATCCGCGAGTTGCATCAGCTCGTTGAGGTAGAGTTCCTCTGCGCGTTCGAGCGCCGGCCCGAAGGCGAGGTGCTCACCATCCGTCACCGCCCGCTTCGCCAGCCGAAGCGCCGGACCTGAGCGCGAGGCCATCTCGGCCAGAGCGGCGTCCGTGCCTGCATCGAACTCGGCGGCCGAAAATACGCGGCTCACGAGCCCCATGCGGAGCGCCTCGGCGGCGCCGATGGTGCGGCCCGTGAGGATCAGGTCGAGCGCCCGCTGCCGGCCGATGAGCCGGGGGAGGAGTGCGGCGGCCACCGGCGGGAAGACCGCCAACTGGATTTCAGGTTGACCGAGCTTCAGGTCGTCGCGAGCCAGGATCATGTCGCAGGCCAACGCCAGTTCGCAGCCGCCGCCGAGTGCGGCACCGTGGACGAGGGCAACCACCGGCGCCTCGAGGGCCATCAACTGCCGGACCGCGTCGTGGAACAGCTCGAGCATGCGCCCCACCCGGTCGGCGGTGTGGTCTGCGATGTCCACGCCGGCTGAGAAGGCCCGGCCGACCCCCGATACCGCGAGGACCTTGAGGCCGGAATCGGCGGCGGCCTCGGCCAGTGCGGACTGCAGTGCCTCCATGGTGCCGAGGTTGAGCACGTTGACGGGAGGACGATCCAGCACCAGACGCCCGATGCCCCCCTCCCTGGTGTAACGCGCGGTGCTCACGGTGGTCGGCATCAGCGCTTCGCCGCGGCGCGGGGGTCGGCGGCGCCCTGACTATCCATCGATCCTCCGCACGCGCCGCAGAAGGCAAACCCCGACGGGATGCCCTTGGCGCCGCAGGCCGAGCAGTCGGTTGCGTATGGGCCCCAGAGGAATTCGCTCGATCCGCCACTCGCCGCCTTCTCGCGCAGGGCCATGTAGCCCGCGGGCCGCTTCTCGACAAACGCACGCATGCCCTCCCACGGTTCGACGCTGGTGTAATGCGTGGAGAGCCAGTCGCGCGCGTGGCCGATCGTCTGGTGCCAGGCCAGTTCCTTCCAGAAATTGACTTGCTGCTTGGTGTACCGCTGACATTCCGGGAACTGCTTGAGGAGCTGCGTCACCAAGTCCTGCACCGACTCATCGAGCTTGGAAAGGTCGATGGCGTAGCCATCCTTTCCTTTCTGGGCCAGTTTGACCTGCTCCGGTGTCGCTCCCGTGATGAACTTCCCGTCCTTCGTGACTGAGGGCACCACGCGGTTGACGAGCCCCCACTCCAGGCACTGGGCCGCCGGGATCCGGTTGTTGAGCAGGAGCATCTCGCGGGCGCGGCGGTCACCGACGTGAATGGGCAGCCACTGCGTGGCGCCGCCGGCGGCCACACTGCCGACCCGCGTGCCGACCTGGCCGATCCAGGCGTGTTCGGCCATGACCGCGAGGTCGCAGGCCAGCTGGGACTCGTTGCCACCGCCGGCCGCCATGCCGTTGAGTCGGGCGATGACCGGCTTGCCCGCGTTGACGAGGCTCTCGATCCAGGCACGGAAGAGCCCCATATACTTCCAGTAGTCGCGCGGGCGATTGGTGTATGCCTCTTCGTATTCCTTGACGTCGCCACCGGTGCAGAAGGCCGATGTTCCAGCCCCCGTGACCACGATGACGCCGATCGCATCGTCGAACGACGCGTCCTGGACCGCGGTGGCCAGTTCGCGGAGCGCTGCGGTGCTGTAGGCATTGTAGTTATGCGGGCGGTTGATGGTCACGGTGGCCACCCAGTCCGCCTTCCGGTACAGGACTTCGGCAAAGTCGAACGAAGCGGCGTCCCGCGAGTCGAATTCACGCATCGGCAGATCCTCGTTGGTGGAACACGCTCTTACGCGGCAGCGACGATGTCGTCGCCCTCCGCACAGACCTCAGCGACGTAGCGTTCGGCGGGGCCCGCCAGCACGTTGTGATAACTTTCGAAGAGTCGAGCCGCCTTCTCGCCGTTCCAGCCAGCGGGGAGAAGGGGGCCGGGCAGATACGGATCTTCGAGTGGGAAGGCCCGGTACTCGTGCACGAGTAGGAAACGGCGTCGGAAGCAGTCGGCTGGCGCGGTGCACGGCTTGTGGATGCCCGCCTTGGCTCCGGTCATCCCACACTGGTTGCAGTGCTCGAACTCTCGGCTCCAACGGGCGATGAACGCGGCGTAGCGACGGTCCAGGGCGGCCAGATCCCAGCACTGAGCGACCAGGCGTTCCGGGCTCGAAAGGGCCAGGTGTGCGCCCCGGAAGGTCTCGACGTTCTTGCTCAGCTTGAGTTCCGCGGCGATCTCAAGGACTTCGGCCCGCACATCATGCGGCGAGAGCCACACCCCGCTCGTGAGCGGGCCACAGCCCAGCCACGCCAACCGGACGCGGAGCGCGTCCCGTAGCCGCCGGCGGGTCTCGGGGACGGAAAAGACGACCACCGACCATTCACCGTCCCATTCCGGCCCGGTGGTCGGATGGTAGATGCGCTCGCGCCCTGACTCGAGCAGCTTCCGGCCCTTGGCTGTGAGCCCGTACCAGCTTCGGGTTCCCATCCGCTCGGCGCTGAGCCAGCCCTTGCGGGTCATCCGGGAGAGGACCGTTCGCACAGCCATGGGCGACAGCCCGAGTTCGCCGAGGAGGGTGATCAGACCGCTGGTCCAGACAGGGCGAGCCCGCTCCAGCAGATAGTCGCCGAAGAGGGTAAAGACGAGATCCTGAGATCGGAGACTGGGAACGGCCTTATGTAACATACAAGTAACGCTCGTTGAAAGAGTGACATATAACACTCTTGCTACGAACGAATGTGTAGTGACATATTGATTTTGTCAATAGTGGACGCCAATTGCCCTCGATGGGGCGGCACCAGCCAGGAGCGTGGCGATGGGGATGTACTACGAGGACTTCGAGGATGCTGGCGAGTTTGTGACGGCGTCCCGCCCGGTCACTGAGGCCGACGTCAGGGCCTTCGCCGAGGTATCAGGCGACCGGAACCCGATCCACCTCGACCGGGAGGCGGCGGTCAGGGCTGGATTTGAGGGCCCGATTGCGCATGGGGCACTGGGGCTTTCGGTGGCTACCGGTCTGGCAAACCAGTTGGAGCTCACCCGGGGGACTCTCGTGGCGCTCGTCGGTGTGACATGGCGGTTTCGCGGTGCCATCTATTATGGAGACCAGGTCACCCTGCATCTGCGGGTGGCGTCGCGCCGGGCGACGGGGAGCCCGACGCGTGGGCTGGTGACGCTCGCAGCAGAACTGAAGAATCAACGGGGTGAGGTGGTCCAGGACGGGGAATTCATCGAGTTAATCGCCCGTCGCCCTCATGAGGAGGGTTCATCATGAAGCTCGCACTGATCGTCATCCTGATGGCGTCCGGAGCCGTTCACTCCACCGCCGCTCAGACCCCATCCGGCTGGCGAGCACACGACCTGCACCGGCCCCGGCCGACGATCGTGGCTCCCGGGCACGCGGCCGAATCAGTGCGCCCACCGTCGGACGCCGTGGTGCTCTTTGACGGCTCCGGGGTCGCGGCATGGAGGAATGGAAATGGTGAGGGGGCCGGATGGGTCGTCCGCAATGGGGCAATGGAGGCGGCGCCCGGGGCGGGGTATGTGTACTCGAGGCAAGAATTCGGTGATGTCCAGCTGCACGTGGAGTGGGCGGCGCCGAGCCCGCCGAAGGACACGGGGCAGGGGCGAGGCAACAGCGGCGTATTCCTGATGGGGGACTACGAGCTTCAGGTGCTCGATTCATACCACAACGACACCTATCCCGATGGGCAGGCGGGGGCCGCCTATGGCCAATACCCACCCATGGTGAACGCGTCGCTCCCGCCCGGTGCCTGGCAATCGTACGACATCATCTTCCACCGGCCGCGTTTCGATTCCATCGGCGTCCTCGTTGCGCCGGCCCGGATGACGGCGTTCCAGAACGGCGTGTTGATCCAGGACAATGTGGCGTTCTGGGGGCCAACCAACTGGCTGCAGGCCAACCCCTATGTGGTGGGCCCTTCTCGCGGACCTATCGCGCTCCAGGATCACGGCAATCCGGTCCGCTACCGGAATATCTGGGTGCGGGAGCTGCCAGAGGTCCCACTGCCGGTACTCGCCCCACCCCCGGTGGGGGCAAAGGTCCCCGCCGGGGTGCTGGATAGGATCCTCGGCACATATGCGAATGGGGGGATGGTCCTGGTCATTTCGAAGACTTCCAGCGGGCTCCGGGTCAATCTGCCCGAGGGACGGTGGCAGAGGCTGATTCCGCTCTCACCGACCGAATTCGCATTCAGCTCGACCGCTGCCACGCTGACTTCGACGGTCGCACCCGGTGGAACGCCGACAAAACTCACCTTCCGGATGGGCGACACGGCGTTTGATCTGACCCCGGTGCTGGACCCGTCGACTGGCCGCTGATTCTCGGGTGAGCGTCTCAAGATCGAACGAAAGAATTATGCGAGTGGACGCTCACTTGCTCAGTGACTACCAAGCCACTGCAGGTTGTACGCGCTAACTTATTGAATTACAATTAGTTAATGTTAGTGAGCTGTGATTACACTACCACGACCAATAATTGCCTCAGCGTTGCAATCAGCGCTGATATTCTAAAAATGAGCGTCTGCTCACATTGGATCCTTGCTAGGGTGCTATCGGCTGGTCCAATCGAATGATCTTTCCGCCCGGACCGACCAGCCACCCTCTCCCGTTCTTCCCCATCCCGACGCTCCAGTAGTTCCCGGTGTCGAACAGCGTCCAGGTGCGCGCATCGTCCCAGGAAATGGCGGCTCCCTTGGGGCCGACCGCGACGAGCGCCGACCGGCCATTGTCCAGAGAATAGGCCGACCCGTAGACGGCCCCCGGGAAGGGGACCGGTGTACCCTCCTCCCAGGTCACCCCGCCGTCCGACGTGACAGCGACGTTCATCGTGAAGGTGTCCGGCTTGGCGATGTTGCCGCCCATGGCCACCCCGTGCAGATCGTCACGAAACGCGACCGTCGCAATGCCGGACGATGCGCTGCTTGCGATTGGCGTGTCGGAGCTCCGCCAGCTCCGCCCCTCATCCGTGGTGCGCAGCACCCGCGCATACCCCTCGACCGC
>SPDF01000186.1 GCA_004525055.1 Gemmatimonadales bacterium
CCCCGATGCCCCGCGACCGCGTCCTGAAGCTGATCGAGCGGATGGGCAACAGCCGAATCGTGGTGGTCGGTGACCTGATCCTCGACCGCTACCTGATTGGCGACACGGAACGCCTCTCCCCTGAGGCGCCGGTGCCGGTAGTCAGTGTCCGGGAGCAGCGGGCGGCCCTCGGCGGCGCCGCCAACGTGGCGGCGAATGTGGCAGCGATGGGCGCCACCTGCCGGCTCGTGGGCGTCGTGGGTGACGACGCGACCGGCAGGGCGTTGCGCGCCGAGATGGCCACCCTCCAGCTGACCGATGCGTTTGTGGAGACCACCGCAGGGCGGCCGACAACGTCGAAGACCCGCGTCCTGGCCCGGGGCCAGCAGGTGGTGCGGATCGATGAGGAGGTGGACCGCTTGCTCGACGGGGCGGAGCTGGATCGGGTGACAGCGAAGGCGGAGGAGGCGCTGGCCGACGCGGACGCGCTCCTATTGGAGGACTACAACAAGGGGTTGTTGGCGCCGGCGCTCATCAGTGCGACAATGAAGATCGCCAAGCGGCGCGGCATTCCGGTGGTGGTCGACCCGAAATTCCGACAGTTCTTCGACTATGCCGGCGCCACCGTCTTCAAGCCGAACCGCCGGGAGATGGAGGCGGCCCTGGGTGCCGCAGTGGACCTCGAGCATCGGGATGCTCTCCCGGAGGCACTGGGCCGCCTCAAGGTGGACAACCTCCTGCTCACCCTCGGCGCCGAGGGGATGGTGCTCGTCACCAAGGACGGCAAGACGGTCCATCTCCCCTCGCTGGCGCGCGAGGTGTACGATGTATCGGGAGCGGGCGACACCGTCACGGCGTGGGTTGGCACCTGTATGGCGGCGGGAGCCACGGTGCGTGAGGCGGCGCAGCTGGCCAACATCGCCGCTGGCATTGAAGTTGGAAAGTCTGGCGTGGCCACCGTCACACCCAAAGAGGTCCTGGCGATGCACGACGAGCGCTTCGACCAGATCGGGCGGCTGCGGCGGGGCGGGCTGATTTAAGGAAGCCCTGGGCCACAAGATCTTGTCATTGCGAGGCCGCGGAGCGACCGAAGCAATCTGGTTCAGGATTGCTTCGTCGGCCCCTCGCGGGGCCTCCTCGCAATGACGGAACCGGTTGGGCCTTGCACCGCCCCAGCAGCCCCCGTTAGACTCCCGCTCCCGAAACACCGGGCGATTAGCTCAGCTGGTTAGAGCGCGCGCCTCACATGCGCGAGGTCGGGGGTTCGAGCCCCTCATCGCCCATCAACTGCAATTACTTGCCCCGCTTGGTCAAAGGAGACCAGGCGGGGTTTCTACTTGCGTGCATTGTGGGCAGGAGGTGTCCGATCATCACCCGCAGCGCGTCCGCGACTTCGACCCGAGGCCACGAACCGTCACCCGGAGGCCGCGTCGATTCCGCCCAGCCCCGACAACGGAGGTCTACCCGAGTGGCAGGAGCGAAAGTAGACTGTGAGAGAGGATCCCATCCACTCGCCGACCCGGAGGCCGCACATGTTCAGCAGCGACGATCCCGCATCCCGAGTTACCGTCGTCGATATCGAGATGCCATTTGGCAGCATGGTGGGTTTCATGGTCAAGTGGACGATCGCATCGATTCCTGCGATCATCATCCTATTCCTGATTGGCGTTGTGATTGCCGTCATCATGGGCGGGCTCCTCGCTTCTCTAGGCATCGCCCCTCGCTGAACGCAGAGAACGCCCGCTGCGGCACCGCCCCTGCCGATCCTCGGCAGGGGCGTGTTGGTGTCCGTTTGGTGTCCATTGGGTACGTTTTCAGGTCGTTTCAGGCTGGCCACCCCCCGGCAGCCAGGCGGGGTTTCCTTAGGAAAGTCCGGCGTTAGGCCGGACTTTGTGGCCTTCTCGTGTCGCCTCACATGCGCGAGGTCGGGGGATGAGCTCCGCGCGGCCTACGGCCGTGCTCGCTCCGCTGCGCGTCGAGCCCCACATCGCCCATCCAGAAACGAACGAGACCCCGTCGGAACTGACCAGCTTCGGTGGGGTCTCGCGTCTTCTCCTCGCGGGGGCCGGAGGCCTAGGGTGTCCGTTCGGCCGACCACACCGCCAGGAACCGCCGCCCTAAGGAATGCGTTGTTCCCTGAACGCGCGTACCGCTCAGGACCCCGGAGGTGTTGTAAGGTCCCGATCCATCCGCGGTGGTGAAGGCAAAACGCACCTGTCCCCAATCGGTGTTGATGCGCCCGTGTTCGATCGGCGTGCCGTAGAACGTGCCGCGGATCGTGTCACCCTCGACCCCTTCCACGATGAATTCCTGGTAGTACGGTTCCGCATCCGGGGTGGGGCGGAGGTCAACCCTCCAGACACCGACCAACGCCTCCGCGTCCGGCGCCAACTCCTGCCTGGGCGCACCCGAGCAGCCGGCCGACAGCACGGCGGCCAGCGCGGCGAGGTGCCGCGCTCGCCGCTTCATCGCCATTTCCAGGCGGAGCGGGACGAGCGGGGCCCCGTCAGCCTCGTGAGCCGTGCACAGCTGGTCGATCATGACCCTCATCGCAGCTTGCCGATCTGCTCCGCCAACTGCCGGGCAAGCAGCTGGAGTTCGGCATGCTCGGGGTGGAGCTTTCCGTTCTCCTGGGCACTGAGGCCTGCGCTCACCCCCCGGATTCCTTCGATCGCCCGCCGGAGCTTCAGCCGCTCAACACGGACGGGCGCCATGGCCCCGTGGCCGGCTGAGAGGATGGCCCACATGTTGGTGCGCAGGGTATCCACGGAACCCTTGAGGTCCTCCAGCCCCGGGGGGGCCACCGGAGCGCGAGCCAGCCTCGCGTCGACCTCGTCGAGCAAGCTGCGAAGCTTGGCGAGCTGCTGAGGCAGTGGTTCGTCTGGCATCGGAGGGCTCCATATTGGGGAAGGGCGACACGGTGTGCATCACGGGCTCACGGTTCGAGCGGGGTTGGGCGTTCCTCGCGCGGCAGCGTCTGGTTCGCAGCGGGCCGCACCCTGCCCCACATGGCCACCGCGCCCACCACCAAGACCCAGAACGGAAAGACCGCGAGGCCGGGGATGGCTTCGACAATGAGCCCGGGCAGCAGGACCCATTGCCAGCCCAGCACCATGAACAGCAGCACGGCGGTGCCGGCGTCGGCCGCCCATTGCAGTGGCGGCGCGAGTGCCAGGGCGAAGGAGACCGCATCGGAGACCGCCGCAATCAGGAACGCCAGGATTAGGCGGCGTCCGCGAATTCCCACACCGTCGGCACGATCAGGCATCAGCGCCTCCCGTGGACTCCGTCGACACTCGATGATTCGAGGTCGTGGTGTTACTGGCCGGTGACCCCCCGGTTGACCACAATCGACGCCACCACGCGCCGATTCTTGGCCGCCCCCTCGGCAGTCTCGTTCGAGGCCGCTGGATGCGAGAAGCCCATCGCCGCCGGAGCAAGCACCAGGTACAACGGAAGATCCGTCTTCTGCTCAAGATATTCGATCACCGCCTGCGCGCGTCGTTCGCTGAGCTGCTGGTTGTACTCGGCGTTGCCCGAGGCATCGGTGTACCCTGCCACCAGGACGTTGTAGGACGGCATCCCCTTGGCCTTGGCCGCGAGTGCCTTGAGCGTCTGTTGCCCGGTCGGGTAGATGACCGCGCTGTTTACCCCAAAGAAGACCGTGTCCTGCGCGATGACATCGTAGTCACCCAGTTCCCCGAAGCGCTTGCTGAGTGAATCGGTCTCGGCCTTGTTTTCCGCCACACCCTCCGCATTCGTATCCGCCAGCGCCGCCGTCGGGTCGACGCCGGCCTGGATCTCGTTGGCGGTCTTCAGGTCACCCGAACTGAATTCCACTTTTGTGGCCGCAACACCGCCGTTCGACTCCGGCGTCCCCTGCACCTCGACGCGCAGGCCCGGTATTAGAGTAGCCGGCCCCATCGACGACTTCTTGATACCGAGGGGGCCACCCTTCACCTCGACCTTGGTGGAGCTCGAGAGCGTGACGGTGGTGTTGCCGGTGGCGCCCTGCGGGTGCACGATCATCTCGGCGCCGGAGCGAGCCACGATGACCCCGTTGATCTTGGTGACTTCCTGGGCATGCATGGTCGCCGGGGCCGCGGAAATGGCCGCTGCTGCCAGCAGGGCGGTCAGCCCCCCGATCGTGCTCTTTGTCATGGCGCTGCTCCTTGACTGAAACGACGTTTCCAATGCGGTGGAGGATACAGAGGTTGGCCGGGGGCCGAAAGGGCTGAGGTCTAAGGGCTGGGGGGCGCAAAAAGGACTGGGGACTTCGAGGGCAAGCCCGCTCAGTCCCCAGTCCTTCTTACTCGGTCCTCGCCTTAGTGGTGGGCCCTCCTGGATTCGAACCAGGGACCTACGGGTTATGAGTCCGCTGCTCTAACCACCTGAGCTAAGGGCCCGTTGTTCCAGGGCTACTTGAACTGGTACTTGACGCCGAGGGTGA
>SPDF01000019.1 GCA_004525055.1 Gemmatimonadales bacterium
ACCGCCAGCACTGCCCACCCTCGCCCAAGTCGGCGACAGCGCCCGGTCCGCCTGGGAGCGCAGGGATCTGCGGGCCTTCCTGGCTCCAGCGGGGGCGGGTCGTCTGCTCGTAACCCTGCCGCCTGACCGGCAGTCGGCTCCGATTACGGTGGATCAGGCCCGGGCTCTCCTGTCTTCATATGTACAAGGAACTCAAGAGGTTAGGTCGATATTGCAGGGCGCGAAGGTGGTGGACTCGCTCCAGGGCTATGTGGAGTTGCGCCGGCGTTACCGCAAAGTCGGGATTCCGGGGGAACGCGAGTCGATGATCCTGCTCGGATACCGGCGAGGGCGGTCGGCCTGGGTCCTGACCGAGGTCCGGATCGCCTCCTAGGAATTCCCTTGCGTCGACTCATGACGCGGTCTATATTGGACAGCTACTTCAAAGTCTGGTCCTGGGGAGATTCCGTGAAGGTTCGATCGAGCGTCAAGCCAATCTGCGAGCACTGCAAAGTTGTCAAGCGACAGGGCGTCGTGCGCATCATTTGCAAGCGCAATCCCAAGCACAAGCAACGGCAGGGCTGATCATGGCACGCATTGCAGGCGTGGACCTTCCGCGCGAGAAGCGGGTCGAGATTGCCCTGACGTACATCTTCGGGGTTGGCCGTCCCACGAGCCTTCGCATCCTCACCGAAGCTGGCGTTCCCGCCGAAACACGGGTCCGGGATCTGACAGACACCGAGGTCGCCCGGCTCCGGCAGTTCATCGAGCGCGCGCTCAAGGTTGAGGGCTCCCTTCGCACTGAAGTCGCGATGAACATCAAGCGATTGATGGACATCGGCAGCTATCGCGGGACGCGGCACCGCCGGGGTCTTCCGGTGCGTGGTCAGCGTACCCATACCAACGCCCGGACCAAGAAGGGTCCCCGGCGGGCCATTGCTGGCAAGAAGAAGGCGACGAAGAAGTAACTATGACTGCACCTATTCCAACGACCCCGGATGCACCGGCCGCACCGGCCGCACCGACTGCGCCCGCGAAGGCGCCTGGCGGCAAGCGTGCCAAGAAGATTGTCGAGTCTGAGGGCATCGCCCACATCTCGGCCACCTTCAATAATGTGCTGATCACCATTACCGACATGAAGGGCAACGCCCTCGCATGGGGTACGGCGGGGAAGGCGGGGTTCAAGGGCTCCAAGAAATCCACGCCGTTCGCCGCCACGGTCGCCGCTGAAGGCGCCGGTCGCGAGGCCATGAACCTCGGCGTGCGCCGGGTGCATGTCCGCGTCCAGGGCCCGGGCAGCGGGCGCGAGTCCGCCATCCAGGCGCTCGCTTCGGTCGGCCTGCGGGTTGTCTCCATTCGTGACGTCACCCCGATTCCTCACAACGGGTGCCGTCCCCCGAAGAAGCGGCGGGTCTAAAATATGTCGCGTTACACTGGACCCAGCTGCCGGCTCTGTCGTCGTGAGGGCACGAAGCTTTTCCTGAAGGGCACCCGCTGTCTCACTGAGAAGTGCGCCGTGGAGCGCCGGGCGTACCCGCCGGGCCAGCACGGGCAGGGCACCGGTCGCGGCCGCAAGCCGTCCGAGTACTCGAAGCAGCTCCGGGAGAAGCAGAAGGTCAAGCGGATGTACGGCCTGACCGAAGGACAGTTCCGTAACCTGTTCGAAAGCGTCAACCGCGAATCCGGCGTCAAGGGCACCAACCTGCTCATCGCGCTTGAGTCGCGTCTCGACAACATCGTCTACCGGATGGGCTTCGCCTCGAGCCGCAAGGCGGCGCGGCAGCTCGTCAACCACGGCCACGTCGAAGTCAACGGCCGCCGGGTGGACATCGCGTCGTATCACGTCATGCCCGGACAGGAAGTCCGGGTCGCCCCGACCAGCCGCGAGATGGTGGCGGTCAAGGCGGCGCAGGAATACGCGTCGCGCGGGGCTCCGGTATCCTGGCTCTCGGTCGACGGCGACAAGGCTGCCGGCCGGTACGTTGAGCGTCCCACGCGAGAGGCCATTCCGGTCAACGCGCAGGAACAGCTCATCGTCGAGCTCTACTCGAAGTAAGTGGTGACCTGACCCATGACCATTGACCTGACCGGACTCGTCCGCCCGCATCTGCTTGAAATGAGCCGGCGCGAGGACAATCCGAACGCAGCCGAGTTCCGCCTCCAGCCGCTGGAGCGGGGCTTTGGCCACACACTCGGCAACTCACTCCGCCGCCTCCTGCTCTCCTCGCTGCGCGGTAGCGCGGTCTGGGGATTCCGGCTCGACGGCGTTGTGCACGAGCACCAGACCGTCCAGGGCGTCCTCGAGGACATCCACCAAGTGGTACAGCGCCTCAAGGGGCTGACGCTGGTGCTGGTGCCCGAGGTGGACGAAGCGGTGCTCCATATTAAGAAGGACGGCCCCGGACCGGTCTATGCCCGGGACATCCAGCCGCACGGCTCGGTCACCATCGTCAACCCCGATCACCTGCTCTTCACCGTGCAGGAAGACCGGGAAGTGAACGCGGAGCTCTACGTCAACAAGGGCCGCGGGTATGTCGAGTCCGGGCTCCACCCGTTTGACCGCTCCCTGCCGGTCGATCTCGTCCGCATCGACGCCATCTACAATCCGGTTACCCGCGCCAATTTCACGGTGGCGGAAACCCGCGTCGGCCAGCGCACCGACTATGACCGCCTGATGGTGACGGTTGAGACCAACGGCACGATCTCGCCTGAGGACGCGGTCGCCTACGCCGCGGCGCTGGCCCAGGAGCACTTCCGGTACTTCGTCGATTTCGGCAAGGTCCCCGTGATGCTCGAGCCAGCCCCGGTCATCGCCGAGCTCGGCGGTGGTCTGCGTGACAGCCTTTCGCGTCCGATCGATGACCTTGGCCTGTCGGTCCGGTCGCTGAACTCGCTCAAGAACTCGAATATTCGCACGTTGCAGGACCTGATCGCCTATTCTGAAGAGGACCTGCTCAAGGTCAAGAACGTCGGCGAAAAGGCCGTGTCAGAAATCGTCGAATTGCTGCAGAAGGAAGGCTTGGCGTTCGGGCATGTGCTCGATGAAGTCGCCGGTGTCCTGCTTCCGGCGAGCACCGACGCTCAGGCCCCTGCCGATTCTGCCCCCGCGGCCAGCAACGGGGAGACCGCCTAAATGCGCCACCGCGCCAAGGGACGGCAGCTGTCCCGCACCTCCGCCCATCGCCGCGCGCTGCTGAACAACATGGCCACCAGCCTGTTCAAGCACGAAGGCATCAACACCACGGAAGCCAAGGCCAAGGAGCTCCGGCCCTTCGCCGAAAAGCTCATCACCCTGGCTCGCCGTGGCGACCTGCACGCGCGTCGGCTCGCCGGGCGCAAGATCAAGGACCGCGAGGTCCTTGGCCGGCTCTTCGCCGAGCTCGGGCCCCGCTTCGCGGCGCGTCCCGGCGGCTACACCCGCATCCTCAAGATGGGGCACCGGCCCGGCGACGGCGCCGACGTGGCTCGCATCGAGTTGCTTGCGGAGTAAGGGTGGCATCGCCCGCTTCCGATACGACGAAGGGGACCCGCGAGGGTCCCCTTTTTTACAGCGATGCAACGGTCGAGGCGGCGCCACCCGTTAGGGCGCACCCGAGTTCACCCCGCCTTGGCGATCTTATTACCCTTGATGCACTGGGTGCAGACGCGGACACGCCGCGGCTCGCCGTCCTTCAGGACGCGGACGGTCTGCAGGTTCGGATACCAGCGGCGGTTCGTGCGATTCTTGGCGTGGCTGACATTGTTGCCGGTGACCGGCCCCTTGCCGCACACGGTGCATACCCGTGCCATATCTCTATTCCTCAAGCGGTTACGACATTGACGCTACAGCTGGAAACCATGAAATCTAACCCGATGACTGCCTCGACACAACCACCCGTCGGAGACCGCCATGACTGAGCGCAAGCGCGCGCTGATTACCGGAATCACGGGGCAGGACGGCTCCTATCTGGCCGAGCTGCTCCTCGAAAAGGGGTACGATGTCTTCGGGATCGTCCGGCGGACCAGCCACCACGGCCTGGCGCGGATCGACCACATCGTCGATCGGCTCACCCTCCTCCCTGCCGACCTCCTCGACCAGCACTCGCTCACGGTCGCCCTGCAGCAGTCGACGCCACACGAGGTCTACAACCTGGCGGCCCAGTCCTATGTGCCGACCTCATGGTCGCAGCCAGTGCTCACGGGGGAGTTCACCGCCCTCGGGGTGACGCGCATGCTCGAGGCCATCCGGCTCGCGCACCCCACGGCCCGGTTCTACCAGGCGTCGAGCTCCGAGATGTTTGGCAAGGTGACCGAGACGCCGCAGAAGGAGTCCACCACCTTCTACCCCCGCTCGCCCTACGGGGTGGCCAAGGCCTACGGGCACTGGATCACCGTCAATTATCGGGAATCGTACAATCTCCATGCGGTGAGCGGCATCCTCTTCAACCACGAGTCGCCGCGGCGCGGGATCGAGTTTGTCACCCGGAAAGTGACCGACGGCGTCGCACGCATCAAGCTCGGGCTGGCGACCGAACTTCGTCTCGGGAACCTCGACGCCCACCGCGACTGGGGTTTCGCGGGCGACTACGTCGACGCGATGTGGCGCATGCTCCAGCTTGACGAGCCCCAGGACTTCGTGATCGGCACCGGGGTGACCCACAGTGTCCGTGAGCTCGTGGAACAGGCCTTCGGGCACGCGGGGCTCGATTGGCAGAAGTATGTGAAGCTCGATCCCGCCTTCATCCGCCCCGCCGAGGTCGACCTGCTGCTGGCTGATCCATCGCTCGCGAAGGCGAAACTGGGTTGGACGCCGACGGTCGGCTTCGCCGAGTTGGTCGCGATGATGGTGGACGCCGATCTCGCCAGGCCCCGGGCGGGTTGATGCGGGTCTTCGTGACGGGGGCCGAGGGGTTTGTCGGGCGCACCATGGTGCGCACGCTGCTGGCGGCCGGCCACGAAGTGCAGGCGGGAATTCGCCCGGGCGGACCCCTCGAAGTTCCGGGTCTGGCGGCCGACGAGCGTGCCGCGGTCGTTCGGGTGCCGCTGGAATTGCTCGATACCGCCTCGGTCGAATCCGCGATGTCCTGGTATCCCGATGCGGTGGTCCACCTCGCCGCCATCGCCTCGGGGGCCGATGCACGACGCGACATCGGGACCGCCTGGGCGGTCAACGCGTCGGGCACCGCGCGCGTGGCGGACGCCCTCGGGCGGATCCGAGAGCGGGAGGAGGCTGACCCGGTCTTCCTGGTCGTGTCGACCGGCGAGGTCTACGGCGGAGGGGTGGATCGGCCTCGGCGAGAAGACGACCCCCTCGCCCCCTGTTCACCCTACGCTGCCAGCAAGGTGGGGGCAGAAATCGCGGCGCTCGAGGTTTGGCGGCGCACGGGATTGCGGGTCGTCGTGGCGCGGCCGTTCCCGCACACCGCTGGCGGGCAAAGCGATCGATTCGTCGTGCCCGCGTTCGCGGCTCGGCTCCGCGCTGCCCGCCGTTCCGGCGCCTCGTCCGTCCCGACCGGTAACCTCGCGCCGGTGCGCGATTTCCTCCATGTGCAGGACGTCGTAAACGCCTATCTTGCGCTGCTGGCGCAGGGTGTCCCTGGCCAGGCATACAACGTCGCCCGTGGCGAGGGGATTTCACTGCACGAACTGTTCGGCCGCCTGGCGGCGGAAATCGGTGTGACTGCGGTTCCCGAGGTGGCGCCCAGCCTCCTCCGCTCCGCAGACATCCACCACCTGGTGGGCGACGCCACCAAGCTGCGGGCCGCCACCGGGTGGCAGCCCACTATCGCACTCGACCGGATCCTGAAGGAAGTAGCTGATGCCGAAGCGGACTGACATCTCCTCCATTCTTCTGATCGGTTCCGGCCCCATCATCATCGGGCAGGGCGCGGAATTCGACTATTCGGGGACGCAGGCGGTGCGGGCGCTCAAGGAGGAGGGCTATCGGGTCATCCTGGTGAACTCCAATCCCGCCACGATCATGACCGACCCCGAATTGGCCGACCGGACGTACGTGGAGCCGGTCACACCGGAGTGGGTGGCCCGGGTGATCGAGCGGGAGCGGCCGGACGCCCTGCTCCCGACGATGGGCGGGCAGACGGCGCTGAACGTGGCGATGGCGCTCGCCAACGACGGGACGCTCGAGAAATTCGGTGTCGAACTGATCGGCGCGGACGCCCGCGCCATCGCACTGGCAGAAGACCGCGAGCAGTTTGCGCAGGCCATGCGCCGGCTCGGCCTCGCCACACCGGCGGGGCAGACGATTCGGAGCCTGGAGGAGGCGATCGCCGTCGTGGCGGAGACCGGGTACCCCGCCATCGTGCGTCCGTCCTTTACCCTCGGGGGTTCCGGCGGTGGCATCGCCTACAACCGGGCGGAATTCGAGGCGCTGGTCCAGCATGGACTCGAATTGTCGCCGGTCGGGTCGGTCCTCATCGAGAAGAGCGTCATTGGCTGGAAGGAGTTCGAGCTCGAGGTCATGCGCGATGCCGCGGACAATGTGGTGATCGTCTGCTCCATCGAAAACATCGACCCGATGGGTGTCCACACCGGGGATTCCATCACGGTCGCACCGGCGATGACGCTTACCGACCGCGAATACCAGACGATGCGCGACAGCGCGCTGGCCATCATCCGGGAAGTCGGCGTGGCCGCCGGCGGCTGCAACATTCAGTTCGCGGTGAACCCGGAAACCGGTGAACAGCTCGTCATCGAGATGAACCCGCGGGTCTCCCGGTCGTCGGCGCTGGCCTCCAAGGCGACCGGTTTCCCGATCGCGCGCATCGGCGCGAAGCTCGCCGTGGGATACCTCCTCGATGAACTGCCGAACGACATCACGCGCACCACGCCCGCCTCATTCGAGCCGGTCCTCGACTACGTGGTCGTGAAGGTGCCGCGCTTCGCCTTCGAGAAATTTCCGACCGCCGACCCGACGCTGACGACCCAGATGAAGTCGATCGGCGAGGTCATGGCGATCGGTCGCACCTTCAAGGAGGCGTTCCAGAAGGGCCTCCGCAGTCTCGAGATCGACCGGATCGGCTGGGTCGAGGGCGCAAACCCCGCGGCCGACCGACTCGACGACGCGGATATGAGCACCATCAAGGCGGCCCTGCGGCGGCCGACGGCAGAGCGGATTTTCCAAATCAAGCGCGCGCTCGCCGGCGGCGCGTCGGTGGCCGACGTGTCCGAACGGACCGGGATCGACCCCTGGTTCCTCGACCAGTTCGCCGAGCTGGTGGAGGCGGAAGCGGCATGGGTCGCCGATCCCGAAGCACTGCATCCCGGCAAGCTCCGCTCGATGAAGCGCATGGGGTTCTCCGACGCGCAGCTCGGGCGGTTGCGCGGCCTGCCGGAGGCGGACATGCGCGCCCTCCGTCACCGGCATGGCATCCGGCCGGTCTTCAAGATGGTGGATACCTGCGCCGGAGAGTTTCCATCCGCCACACCCTATTTCTACTCGACCTACGATGAGGAGAACGAGTCGATTCCTGATGGCAGGCCGTCGGTCATCATCCTCGGCAGCGGGCCGAATCGGATCGGGCAGGGTGTCGAGTTCGACTACTGTTGTGTCCGGGCCGTCCTCTCGTTCCGGGAACTCGGCTACCGGACCGTCATGGTCAATTCCAACCCCGAGACGGTGTCTACCGACTTTGACATTTCCGACGCCCTCTACTTCGAGCCGCTGACGCTCGAAGACGTGCTCGAGATCGTCCATATCGAGAAGCCGATGGGTGTCGTCGTGCAGCTCGGTGGACAGACACCCCTCCGGATGGCCCGGGGCCTGGAGGCGGCAGGGGTGCCGATCCTCGGGACCTCTCCTGAGGCGATCGACGAGGCGGAGGACCGCGGGCGGTTCGAGGCGATGGCCCGTGAACTCGGCGTGGCCCAGCCGCCAAGCGGCACCGCCATGTCAGTGGAGGAAGCCAGCGCGGTGGCCGAGCGGATCGGCTATCCGATTCTCGTCCGCCCCTCCTACGTTCTCGGCGGCCGCGGGATGCAGATCATCTACGATGTTGAATCCCTCCGACGGTATTTCGCCCAGGCGACCCGGGTGACGCCGGAACATCCGGTGCTGATCGACAGCTTTCTCGAGGACGCGTTCGAGGCCGACGTCGACGCCATCAGCGACGGGACGCAGTGCATCATCGGCGGAGTGATGCAGCACATCGAGGACGCCGGCATCCACTCCGGCGACTCCGCCTGCGTCCTGCCGCCGTACCTGATCACCGAGGACCAGGTCGAGCTGATGCGCACATACACGCGGGCGTTCGCGCTGCGGCTGGGCGTCGTTGGCCTCATCAACGTGCAATACGCCATCAAGGATGGACAGGTCTACGTGCTCGAGGTCAATCCTCGCGGGTCGCGCACCGTTCCCTTCGTCTCGAAGACCACGGGGGTGCCGCTGGCATGGATGGCGGCGTCGGTCATGGCCGGCCGCACGCTCGAGGAGCTCGGGTTACACGACGACGTCATGCAGCCCTATGTGGCCGTGAAGGAAGCGGTCTTCCCCTTCAACAAGCTGCCGGGGGTGGACCTGATCCTCGGGCCGGAGATGCGCTCCACCGGCGAGGTCATGGGCATCGCCGATTCGTTCGGCATGGCCTTCGCCAAGGCGCAAATCAGTGCCGACGGCGCCCTGCCGCTCGAAGGGACCGTGTTCGTGACGGTCAACGATCACGACAAACAGGCCGTGGTGCCGATCATTCGGCGATTCCACGAGCTGGGGTTCCGGGTCGTCGCCACCGAGGGAACCGCCCGCCACCTTCGGAGCCGCGGCGTCCCGGCGGAGCGAGTGCTGAAGGTGCACGAGGGAAGGCCGAACGCCATCGATCTGATTGTCTCCGGAGAGGTCCAGCTCCTCATCAACACTCCGCTCGGCAAGCTGACCCAGCAGGACGATTACCTCATCCGCCGCGCGGCGCTGCAGCACCGCACCCCGTATACGACGACGCTCTCGGCGGCGTCCGCTGCCTGCGATGCGGTCATTGCGCTTCGGAGCCGGGCGCGGACCGTCCGTTCCCTGCAGGAGTGGCACGCCATGGCGCGCGAGGCCGCCACGGAATCGGTGTGACGACCGCCCGCGATCCTGGATTCATTGCGTCGCTTCGCACCCGTGTGCGCGGGGAGGTCCGCGCCGATGAATCGCTGGCGCGCTATTCGACCTATCGAATCGGCGGGCCGGCCACGGTGCTCCTCCCGGCCGTCAATGAGGATGTGGGTATCGCGCTGCGCGCGGCCGTGGAGGCGGGAATTCCCTGGTTCGCGGTCGGGCTCGGGTCCAACATCCTCCTGCCCGACGGAGGGATGGACGCGCTCGTCATCCGGCTCGGGAAAGGGCTCGACGGTCTGGAGAGAGAGGCCGACCGATGGAAGGTTGGGGCAGGGCTCCCGGCGCCCATCGCGGCGCGTCGCACGGCGGCCGCCGGGTGGTTCGGACTTCACAAGTTCGTCGGCGTGCCCGGGACGGCAGGCGGCGGCGTCTACATGAATGCGGGCTGCCACGGCGCTGAGTGGTCGGACTTTGTGGAATCGGTGCTCGTGGTCGACGACACGGGCACCGATCGGGTCTGGACGCGCGCAGAGATTCCATTCGGCTATCGGCAGAGCGGTCTCGTGGGCCAGGTCGTGCTGGAGGCCACGGTGCGCCTCCGGCCCGAGGCTCCTGAGGTGATCGAGACGGAGCTGGCGGAGCTCTTCAAGTGGCGCTCCGATGGCACCCCATTCAACCAACCCTGTTGCGGGAGTGTCTTTCGGAACCCCGGTGGTGCCTCCTGGCATCGTGAGGGGGGGCCGCGGACGGCGGGCCAGTTGATCGAGGCGGCGGGGCTGAAGGGGTTCCGGGTCGGCGGCGCCGAGATCTCTCCGAAGCACGCCAACTACTTCGTCAACACCGGCGATGCCAGTGGCGCCGACATCCGGGCCCTGATCACCCACGCGCAGGCCACGGTCTATGCGCACTTTGGCGCGGCCCTCGAGACCGAAGTGAAGCTGATTCGCCCTGATGGCGGCGCCGACGCGCTTCCTTCCCCTGCCTACGGAACACCCCATGCCTGACTATTTCGTCCATGAATCCAGCTACGTCGATGATGGCGCCGTCGTCGGGACCGGGACCAAGATCTGGCACTTCAGCCACGTCATGCCGGGGGCGGTCATCGGCGAGCGGTGCAACCTGGGCCAAAACGTCGTGGTCATGCCGCACACCCGTCTGGGGAACAATGTGAAGGTGCAGAACAACGTCTCAATCTACGAGGGGGTGGAGCTCGAGGACGACGTCTTCTGTGGCCCGAGTTGCGTCTTCACAAACGTGATCAATCCGCGGAGCCACGTCTCCCGCAAGCGCGAGTACCGGCCGACCCTCGTCCGGCGCGGTGCCACCATCGGGGCCAACGCCACGATCATCTGCGGCAGCACCCTGGGCGCCTATTCCTTCGTGGGGGCTGGGGCTGTGGTCCGGGGGGAGGTCCCCGACTATGCGCTGATGGTCGGAATCCCGGCTCGGCGAGTCGGGTGGATGTGCCAGTGCGGCGTTCGCCTGACGCCAGCGGATGGGGTGGCCGTCTGTGCCTCCTGTAGTGCCGAATACCGGGAGGATGGGGGTCGCCTCCACCGCGTTGATTCTCCCCCTCTGCAGGGCTAAGTTTGTTGGTTATCGTAGGTTAGAGTTGTCCCACCGGCGGGGGTCAGACCTCCCGCCTCTTGAGGGCCAGTCCCGTGAACGTCCCGCTGCTCGATCTTGTCGCCCAGCATCAAGGCATCAAGGAGGCCGTCCTCCCGGCCGTGATGAGTGTCATCCAACGGCAGGGCTTCATCATGGGCCCCGAGGTCGCTCAACTCGAAGGACAGGTGGCGAAGCTCTCGGGTGCAAAGCACGGCATTGCCTGCGCCAGCGGGACGGATGCGCTCCTGCTACCGCTCCGCGCTCTCGGCCTCAAGCCAGGCGATGAGGTCATCGCGCCCTCTTTCACGTTCTTTGCGACCGCCGGAGCCATCCAGAACGCTGGCGGGCGACCGGTATTCGTGGACATCGAGCCGGGCACCTTCAACATCGACCCGGCGGCCGTGGAGGCCGCCATCACGCCGCGCACGCGGGCCATCGTGCCCGTGCACGTTTTTGGCCAGATGGCCGATGTGGAGGCGCTGCTCGCGCTGGCCCGGAAGCACGACCTGATGCTCGTGGAGGATGCGGCGCAGGCCATCGGTGCCCGTCGCAAGGTTGATGGGACGTGGCGTGCCGCCGGCGAACTGGGGACGGTCGGGTCGTTTTCGTTCTTTCCCACCAAGAACCTCGGTGCCTGGGGTGATGGCGGCATGATGGTGGCGCAAGACGATGCGCTCGCTGACCGGCTCCGTCGCGAACGGCTGCACGGTGGGGCCCGGGAGTATTTCCACGACGAGGTGGGCCTCAACAGCCGACTCGACTCGATCCAGGCCGCCGTCCTGCTGGCCAAGCTGCCCTATCTGGCCGCGTGGGGCACGCGCCGGCGCGAGATCGCGGCGCTCTATACCGAGGCCTTTGCCGGGATCCCTGGCGTGACTCCGCCGCCGATCGATCCCGCCAACGAGCACATTTTTCACCAGTATACGATTCGCGCCGAGCGGCGCGAGGCGCTCCTGGCTCATCTGAAGTCCCAGGGCATCGGGCACAAGGTGTACTACCCGCTCGCGCTCCATTTGCAGCCCTGCTTCGGTTACCTCGGGATGGGAGTGGGGGCGCTCCCCATCACCGAACGTGCCACCGAGGAAGTCGTGTCGCTGCCGATCTATCCTGAACTCACCTCCAACCAAATCGACGCCGTCGTTTCCGCCGTCCAGGAGTTTTACCAGGGATGACCAACACCACCGCGCAGGACCTGATCGCCAAGGCGGAGCGGCGCGAAGCGCTCTTCGGCGTTGTCGGGCTCGGATACGTCGGCCTCCCGCTCGTCATCGAGCTGGCACGCGCCGGGTACAAGGTCCTCGGCTTCGACATCCTACCGAACGTGGTTGAGGGGCTGAACGCCGGCCGCTCCCATGTCAAGGACATCTCCGACGCCGTGCTGCAGGAGGTACTGGCCAAGGGACTCTTCGAGGCCACGACCGATCTCGGCCGGCTCGGCGAGCCAGACGCGATTTCGATCGCGGTGCCGACGCCCCTCTCCAAGTTCAAGGATCCGGACGTCAGCTACATCCAGGCGTCGACGGAATCGGTCCGGAAGACCCTGCGAAAGGGCCAAGTCATCATCCTGGAGAGCACTACCTATCCGGGCACCACACGAGAGCTCATGCTGCCGGCGCTGGAGAGTACCGGCCTGGTGGTCGGCAAGGACTTCTTCCTGTCGTTCAGTCCTGAGCGCGTCGATCCGGGCAACCCCATCTACGGCACCCGGAACACGCCCAAGGTCATCGGCGGCATCACCCCCGATTGCTTGGCCGTGACGGCAGCGCTCTACCAACCCGCCATCGACACCCTCGTGCAGGTGTCGTCCCCCGAGGCGGCCGAGTTGGTCAAGATCCTCGAGAACACCTTCCGGAGCGTGAACATCGGGCTGGTGAATGAAACCGCCATCGTCTGCGACAAGCTGGGTGTGGATGTCTGGGAAGTGATCGAGGCCGCGGCCACCAAGCCGTTCGGCTTCATGAAGTTCTTGCCCGGCCCTGGCCTCGGTGGACACTGCATTCCGATCGACCCGCATTACCTCGCCTGGAAGATGCGCGGGCTCAACTACAAAACCCGGTTCATCGATCTGGCGGGTGAGGTGAACACCGAGATGCCGATGTTCTGGGTCCGCAAGGTGGCAGACGCCCTGAACAGTGCGAGCCGGTCCGTCCGCGGCAGTCGTGTCCTCATCCTCGGGGTGGCCTACAAGCGGGACATCGACGACCTGCGCGAGAGTCCGGCGCTCGACATCATTCGCCTGCTCGAACTCCAGGGCGCGCACGTGGAATACCACGACCCGCATGTGGCGAGCTATCTGGAGGACGGCAAGACCATCCACTCCGTTCCGTTGACCGTTGAAAAGGTGAAGGCCGCCGACTGCGTCATGGTGGTGACCGACCATGCGGCGGTCGACTACGCGATGGTGAAGAAGCACGCGAAGCGCGTTGTCGATACCCGCCACGTGATGCCGAGGGATTGAGCCGACGTGCGCGTATCGATCATCGGGAGCGGTTATGTGGGCCTGGTCGCCGGGGCCTGCTTCGCCGAGACGGGCAACGACGTAGTCTGCGCGGATGTGGACGAAGAGAAGATCGAGGGATTGCGGCGGAATGAGCTGCCGATCTACGAGCCGGGTCTCGAACCGTTGGTCCGACGGAATCAGGAGGAAGGGCGACTGGCATTCACAACCGACATCGGCGCGGCGGTGGAGCGAGCCCAGGTCGTCTTCATCGCGGTGGGGACGCCCGAGGGCGAGGACGGCTCGGCGGACCTGCAGCACGTACTCGACGTTGCGAGGGTCATCGGTCGCCACCTCAACGGGCCGAAGGTGATTGCCACGAAATCCACGGTGCCAGTTGGGACGGCGGAACGGGTGCGAGAGGCGATTCGGGCGGAGTCGA
>SPDF01000232.1 GCA_004525055.1 Gemmatimonadales bacterium
CGCCTGAGACGTAGATGGCGGGGCGGGTGCCGAGGGCGGCGACGCCCTCTTCCGCCCAGTTCGGGAACCGGAAGGCGAGCGCCGAGAGGGCGGAACAGAGGTTGGCCTCGGCGCCGCCGGAGGTGAACTGGGCCAGCATGCCGTCGGGGTCGTACCCGATGCGCGCGGCCAGGGCGCGGAGCGCCAGCCGCTCCATCTCGTTGGCGGCGGGGCTGTGGCTCCAGACGGCGAGCTGGGCGTTATAGAGCGCGGCGAGGGTATCGGCCACGATGCCGGCCTCGCGCACCTGCGGATTGAAGAGGCCGAAGTACCGCGGGTGGGTCACGTGGACCTGCTGGGTCCGGAGGAGCCGCATCACATCGGCGGTGAGGGTCTCCAGATCGATTGGCTGGTCGAACCGGTAGCGAGGCTCGAGCTCGGCGCGGAGCGACGCGGGGGTGGCATCGGGGATGACGGGAAGATCCCGGATCCGGCGGCGGAAGTCGGCGATTTCGGCCGCGATATCGGTCCAGAGAGGCATTCGGGATTATAGGCAGGGAAGGGGCAGGCAGGGAGGGGCGGTCCGCTTGGCATTGGTACCCCAAGTCCTTATATTCCCGCCGCTTGAGGCTAGGTAGCTCAGTTGGTAGAGCAGCGGACTGAAAATCCGCGTGTCGGGGGTTCAATTCCCTCCCTAGCCACTTAGGACCCCGCCTGAATGCCCCATTGTCCTTCGGATCAATTCCCTCCCTAGCCATAGGGGGTGGGCTCACGCCCGCCGCTTTTCACGTCCCCATGCGCGGGCGGAACCACCGGGGTGGGCATATGCCCACCCCTATTCAAACGATTTCGCGATCTCGTGCCGGGTGAACGGATAGCCCCGGTTCGGGGGCTCCCAGAGATTTGTCATTGACTGACCTGGGTGTCTAACACACCTTCGGCCCCGCTTCTCCGCCTACTGAATCATCAAGTGCGCCCATGGTTTTCCTGCCTTCATCAGCCACGGCTGATCGGTGAGCGGCATTTCGGAGATGCCGGTCGACTCCTGGGTGGCGTATGGCAGGTAGAACGAGAGGAGCTTGCTGGAATTCTTCGGCCGCCCGGCCATTGGATCGAAGTTCAGGCTGTCGGCATAGAGCGAGTAGAGCGCGGCGCCGCCGGCCGGCATCGTGAGGGTGCCGGCGGTGATCTCGGCGAGGCGCGCCGAATCCACCGCCGTGGGCTTGGTGAGGCCCGCGGCCCGGAGTTCGCGGCCCCGCGACATGAAGGCCGCCAGGGACTTGTGGTAGCAGTGGGCGGCGTAGCCGTCGTTCTCGGGATTGTCGGCCAGGCAGATCATCTCGTTGGTGCCCGCACGGAGCTGGACCAGCGGCCCGTTGGCGGTCTTGTAGCCGAGCACTTCGGCGCCGGCCTGCATGCTGTCGGGCAGGGGGAGGACGGCGGCGGCGATCTGCCAGGCGGCCGTCGGGGTCTGGGCCGCGGCAGGCGCCGCAACAGATACGAAGGCAAGCGAGGTCATCAGGAGGGCGAGGCGCATTGGGTCAGTATCCTTGGGTGCGTGCTGGTGGAATGAGGGCGGCATATACCATCGTGCGAAACGTTCCTGCCAGGTCGAGTCCCCGCGAGGGCAGCAGCTGCTGCATCAGGACGACGACGAGTTCCTCGGTGGGATCGACCCAGTAGTTGGTGGCGTAGGCGCCGCCCCAGCCGAACCGTCCGACCGAACCATAGTCACCCGCCAGTCCCGGGTCCTCCAGAATTTGGAACCCGAGGCCAAATCCAAACCCGGGCTGGGAATAGAGCGCCCCTACCTGGTTGACCGTCATCAGCGAGACCGTGGCCGGGGAAAGTATCCGCGCCCCGTCGAGTTCGCCGCCATTGAGCAGCATCTGCAGGAAGCGGGCGTAGTCTCCAGCGGTGGAGACCAGCCCCGCGCCACCAGCGAAATTCAGGCGGGGCCCTGCGAGATAGTCTCCCTGACCCAACGGGCCGACGGGGGCGCGCACCAGCGTCCCCTCGGTGGTCACGGAGTATACCGCCGTCAACCGGTGGCCGGCAGAATCGGGGGGAAAGAACCAGCTGTCGTGCATCTGGAGCGGAGCAAAGATCCGCTCCTGGAAGAATTGATCGAGCGGCATTCCCGCCGCACGCTCTACCACACACCCCAGCACATCACTGGCATAGCCGTAGATCCAGACCTCCTCCGGCTGTGCAGCGAGAGGCAGCGTGCCGAGGCGATCCATCGTGGCGCAGACCGGCTCGTTCTTGTCGGCCAGGTACCAGCCGTAGCCGGCGGCGGGGCCGAGGCCGGCGGCGCGATAGTCGTCGCGGATCAGAGATCCGGTGCCATAGGAGAGGCCGGCGGTCTGGGTCAACAGGTCCCGGATGGTGATCCGGTGCGCGAGGGGGACCAGGGTACGGCCGCTGTCGGTGGCCACCGCTACTCGTGCGTCAGCGAAGCTCGGGATGAAACGGGAGACGGGGTCTCCCAGACGGAGCCGGCCCTCCTCGACCAGGATCATCGCGGCCACGCTGGTGACGGCCTTCGTTTGCGAGGCGATGCGGAAGAGGGCGTCGGCCGTCATCGGCTGTTTGGACTCCCGGTCGGCCATGCCGAAGGCACCACTCCACGCCACCGTGCCACGCCTGAGGATCATGGCCACGACCCCCGGGCTCCGGCCCTCATCCACATAGGATTGGATGAGGGTATCGATTCGGGCCAGCCGTTGGGGAGAAAACTCGAGTTGCGCCGGGTGGCCTGCAGGGAGTCCCTGCGCGACCAGAACCGGCGCAACAGAGAGCGCCAGCGCGAGGACGAGGATGGTGATTCGGCGGGGCATGGTGGCTCGAGGTGGAGGAAGCGAGGAAGGTACGGCCTGCCGACGAGCGTCGCCACCCGCGAAGGATGGAACCCGTTTCCACGCCGGATCTTGCGTATGCCCCGATCTTGCGCGAAGTTGTATCGGTCCCCCCCACCTATATACTGCTGTCGTCTCGATACCGAGCACTGATGACCACCGCCGCCCGCGCCTGCCCCGCATGCCAGACACCTTTACCCGAAGAGGCGCAGTTCTGCCTCCATTGCGGCGTGCCTACCCCGACTGACCCGGGGGTGCCCCCGCGCACCGCCACGACAGGTATGGTGGAAGTGGCACAGGTCAAGAAGGCACTCGTCGGCCGCTACGAGGTGGAGCGAGTGCTGGGCGAGGGCGGCATGGCCACGGTGTACCTGGCCCACGATCAGAAGCACAATCGCAAGGTGGCGGTGAAGGTGATGCGGCCCGAGTTGGCCGCCACCCTCGGCGCTGACCGGTTCCTGCGCGAAGTGCAGGTGGCCGCGCAACTGAGCCACCCCCATATCCTGCCGATGCACGACTCCGGCGAGGCCAACGGCGTTCTCTACTACGTGATGCCGTACGTCGAAGGGGAAACGCTGAAGGAGCGTGTGGCCAAGGAAGGGCAGATGTCGGTCAACGAGACGATGCGGCTGGGGCGCGAGGTGGCGGAGGCCCTGGCCTATGCACACACTCGCGGCATCATCCATCGCGACATCAAGCCGGGCAACATCCTGCTGCAGTCGGGACATGCGCTGGTGGCAGACTTTGGCATTGCGCGGGCGCTGGGCGACGAGGGCGAGGC
>SPDF01000252.1 GCA_004525055.1 Gemmatimonadales bacterium
CATCTATGTGCTTGTGGTGGGGTGGTTCCAGTCGTTCAAGATCCCGCTGGTCATCATGGCGCCGATCCCGCTGACGCTGATCGGCATCCTGCCCGGCCACGCCCTCACCGGCGCCTTCTTCACCGCCACGTCGATGATCGGGATGATTGCGCTGGCGGGGATCATCGTGCGGAACTCGATCCTGCTGGTGGACTTCATTCAGCTGGCAGAGGCGCGAGGGCGGACGCTCCGCGAGGCGGTGCTCGAAGCGGGCGCGGTGCGCTTCCGGCCGATTGCCCTCACTGCCGCGGCCGTGGTCATTGGCGGGATCGTGATGGTACTCGACCCGATCTTCCAGGGCCTCGCGGTGGCGCTGATGAGCGGCGCCATCGTGGCTACATTGCTCACCATGGTCGTGGTGCCGCTCCTGTACTGGGAGCTGCGGCGCCGCGAAGGAGAATCGTCATGAAAATGTTGATGCTGACCTATGGCGGTTCTGAACTGGAGCGCGTGACTGCGCTTCTCGAGGATGCCGGGGTCCAGGGGCACACCTGCTTCGAGGGAGGGACCGGACACGGACTCACCGGGCCCCGGGCCAACACCCGGGCCTGGCCCGGCACGGTGACAGTGTGCTATGCGGTGGTCGAGGATGCGGTGGCAGTGGCCGTCGGCACCCGGTGCCGCGCGGCGAAGTTTCCCCCGGGAGAGCGGCTCCATATCGCCGTGCTCCCCGTCGAATCATTCTGCTAGGATTGGAGACAGGTAATGTGCAATGACGCGCTGATCCGGCGAATCGCCGGGCTCTTCGTGATGGCGTCGGTGGCGCTGGGGTACTGGGTGCACCCCGGGTTCTTCGCCTTCACCGCCTTCGTGGGCTTCAACCTCTTTCAGTCCAGCCTCACCGGGTTCTGCCCGCTGGAACGGATCCTGGGGAGAGTTGGCCTCTTCGGCTGCGAGCCGAAAAAGGCCTGACGCTTACTTGCGGCGGCGGAGGAGCTTCTTCTTCCGGTTGAGCTCCTCCTCCAGCCCGCCGCACACCAGTTCGCACATCGTGAACACCTGCGGGTCGGTGATCCGGTACCAGCTGGTGGTCCCTTCCTTCCGGCGGTCCACGTAGCCCTGCTGCAGCAGCACCTGCAGGTGCTTCGACACGTTGGCTTGGCCGCCCTCTGTCCGCTCGGCGAGCTCCCCCACCGAACACTCGCCCGCCCGCAGTGCCTGCAGCAGCCGGAGCCGCATCGGCTCCCCCAGGGCCTTAAACCGCTCGGCAATGGCCGAGGCGTTGGAATCACTGAGTTCCATCATGAATCCCTCCAGGAAATCGCTATACAACTAAGTGGTAATATAGTAATATTTCAATGGAAACGCCAGAACCACGCCTTCCTCTTTCCTCCTTCCTCCGTGAATAGATTCCCCCATGCCACTCCTCGGCCTTTCCCTCGCCCTCGTCATCGGTATCTCCCTCGGTCTCCTCGGCGGGGGCGGGTCGGTCCTGACCGTCCCGATCTTCCACTACATCCTGGGCTACGGGGTGAAGTCATCCATCGCGATGAGCCTCGGCGTGGTGGGGGTTACCAGCGCCGCCGGCGCCCTCGGCCGGCTCCGCAGCGGCGACCTCAACGGCCGCGCCGTGCTCACCTTCGCGCCGGTCGCCATGCTCGGGACCTTCGGCGGAGCCCGGCTGGCGCTGCTCGTCCCCTCGGTCGCCCAGCTGGTACTCTTCGCCGCCACGATGCTCGTCGCGGCGCTCTTCATGTGGCGGGGCAGGCCCGCCGATGCCGCCGCGCCTGCGCGCCCGCACGTGCTGCTCGTCGCCCTGATCGGCGGGGCGGTGGGGATTCTCACCGGTTTGGTCGGTGTGGGAGGCGGCTTCCTGATCGTGCCCGCGCTCGTGCTCCTGCTCGGCGTGCCGGTCAAGGAGGCGGTCGGCACCTCGCTCGGCGTCATCGCCCTGAACTCGGCCTCGGGATTTGCCGGCTATTGGGGCAAGGTGGAGATCGACCTCGGCTTCATGGCGGCGTTCACCGCCATCGCGATCGTTGGGGTCTTCCTCGGAACCCGTCTCGGCCGGCAGGTGAGCCCCGGCAACCTCCGCAAGGGGTTTGCCGTGCTGCTGATCGTGGTCGGTTCGGCTATTCTTCTTTCCAGCCTGCTCGGGCAGGCCTGACCCCCTTCCGGACTCCTGGCCATGTTTTTCCAGCGCTTCTACGACGAGACCCTCGCCCAGACCAGCTACCTGATCGGTTGCGCCGCCACCGGCGAGGCGATGGTGATCGACCCGAACCGTGATGTCGCGCAGTACGTGCGCGCCGCGGAAGCGGAGGGACTCCGGATCACGCACGTGACCGAAACCCACATCCACGCCGACTTCCTCTCCGGCACCCGGGAGCTGGCGCACCTCACCGGTGCGGTGATGTACCTCTCCGACGAAGGTGGTCCCGGTTGGCAGTACGCCTTCGCGAAGCAGGGCGGGGCGGTATTGCTCCACGACATGGATCATTTCATGGTCGGCAACATCCGGTTCGACGTGCTCCACACTCCGGGGCACACCCCTGAGCACATCTCGTTCATGGTGACCGACACCGCCGGCGCCACCGGCCCCATGGGTATCGTCACCGGCGATTTCGTGTTCGTAGGTGACGTCGGCCGCCCGGACCTGCTCGAGAAGGCGGCCAAGGTGGCGGGCTCGGCGGACGGCGCCGCCCGTGCACTCTGGAAGAGCCTCGAGAGGTTCCGGACCCTCCCCGACCACCTGCAGGTCTGGCCCGGCCACGGCGCCGGCTCCGCCTGCGGCAAGGGGATGAGCGCGGTGCCGCAGAGCACCGTCGGCTACGAGAAGCTCTTCAACTGGGCCTTCGGTGCCGCCACCGAGGATGAATTCGTGGCGCAGGTGCTCGCCGGCCAGCCCGAGCCGCCGAGGTACTTCGCCGAGATGAAGCGCCTCAACCGCGACGGCCCGCCGATTCTCGACGGTCTGCGCGAGCCGCCGAGGATCGAGGGCTCCCGCCTCCAGGAGCTGCTCGCCGCGGGTGCCACCGTGGTGGATGCCCGTCCCAGCGAGGCCTTCACGGCCCGCCACATTCCGGGCACCATCCATATCCCGCTGGACCGTTCGTTCACTACCTGGGCCGGGTGGCTGCTCTCGTACACGGAGCCGTTCTACCTGCTGGTGAGTGGCGACTCGCCCGAGCGCCTCCACGAGGCGCTCCGCGACCTGGCCATGATTGGACTGGACGGTGCGGCGGGGTGGTTCGGGTCGGATGCGATTGCAGCGTGGGGCAAGGATGGGCGGGCGTACGGCAACACGGCGCTGATCACCCCGGAGGAGCTCGCGCACCGGCAGCAGCGGGACGAGGTGGCGGTACTCGACGTGCGCGGTCAGGCGGAGTGGGAGGTGGGTCGTCTGCCAGGCGTGGGCAACATTCCCCTTGGCTACCTGCTCGACCGGATCGAGGACGTACCGGCGGGCCGGCCGCTGGTGTTGCAGTGCGCCAGTGG
>SPDF01000310.1 GCA_004525055.1 Gemmatimonadales bacterium
ACGCAGCTGACGCTGCGAACCTTCCACATCGGCGGTACGTCCGCCCGCATCGCCGAAGAGGCGGAGCGGCGCGCGCGGTCCGACGGGACGGTCCAGTACACGGCGGAGCTTGAGTTCGCCGACCTGCCGGTCGAATACGAAGACGGGGAAAAGGGCCAGATTCGCATCGCCCTCACCCGCGAGGACGAGTCGGCGTCGGACGAGACGAAGGAAGGCATCCTCATCACCGACCCGAAGGACAAGAAGCGGGTGCTCAACCGCTTCCCGGTGCCGGAGGGCGCGCTGTTGCAGGTGCGCGTCGGCGACACCGTGGCGAAGGTCGACCCGCGCCAGGGCGCGCGCGCCTCGGTGCTCTACACCTGGGACCCGTACAACGACCCGAGCATCATCAAGGTCGACGGCGAGCTCCGGTGGAAGGACCTGGTGCCCGGCGTCACGCTGCGCGAGGAACTCGACGAGTCGACGGGTCTCCGCTCGGTGGTGGTGGTGGCCGATCCGGACAAGGAGCTCCATCCGTCGGTGCTGGTCTATGCACCGAACCGGAAGGATCCGCAGGAGTACATCCTGGCCGAAGGGTCCCGCATCATCCTCGGGTCGCCGACCGACCTGGTGAGCCGCGCCATGGAGATTCCCCCTGAGGCGAATCCCTGGTCGCCGAAGTTCAAGGTGGAAGAGTATCCGATCAACGTGGCCTGGCCGAACAAGACCAAGAAGGAAGCCAAGGACAAGACGGTCTTCCTGTCACCGCCGGTCAAGGTGCCGAAGGGTGTGACGGTCACCAAGATTCCGCGCCAGGCCTACAAGACGCGCGACATCACCGGCGGCCTGCCGCGGGTGGCAGAGCTCTTCGAGGGCCGTCGTCCGAAGGATCCGGCGACGATCGCCGAGGTGGACGGCCACGTGAAGTTTGGCGAGATCAAGCGCGGCAAGCGCGAGATCTTCGTCTATCCGATGGAAGAGGATGTCGAGCCGCAGTTGTATGAAGTGGCGGCGGGCAAGCATCTCCGGGTGCACGAGGGCGACAAGGTCCGCGCGGGTGACCGCCTGACCGAAGGCCCCGTCAATCCGCACGATATCCTGAGCATCAAGGGTCCGCGCGCGGTGCAGGAGTACCTGCTCAACGAGGTGCAGGAGGTGTATCGCCTGCAGGGCGTGCGCATCAGCGACAAGCACATCGGCGTCATCGTGCGGCAAATGCTGCAGAAGGTGCGCGTCGTCGATCCGGGCGACACCGGCTTCCTCGAGGGGGAGACGGTGGACAAGCTCGCCTTCCGCGACGAGAACGACCGTATCTTGCGCAAGAAGGGCAAGCCGGCCAACGCGGAGCCGGTCCTGCTCGGTATCACCAAGGCGTCGCTGACGACCCAGTCGTTCATCTCGGCGGCGTCGTTCCAGGAGACCACCCGCGTGCTGACCGACGCGGCCATCCGCGGGGCCAAGGACGATCTCCTCGGTCTCAAGGAGAACATCATCATCGGTCACCTGATTCCGGCCGGCACCGGCATCTACCGGTACGCCGAAATCGACATCGAGCCGCCTCCGGGCTTCGAGCCCCCGCCGCCGCCGCCACTGGTGGAAGCGCTCGAGGTGGCGGTCGAGGTAGCGGCGGTGCCAGTGCTGGCCGCCGTGGCGACGGCCGACGTCTAGTCTCGTGAGGGGACGGCACACCGCAGCGCCCGGGGATGATCCCCGGGCGCTGTTGCCTTCCAGTCCGGGCTGCCTCTGGCGCATTCACGGATTCCTGTGCAGTATCAATGATCCATCCCGCCGGATCCCGACCCCCTTGGGTTCCGACCATGCCTGCGATTGCCCGCCGAGTGCAAGGAGTCTCTCATGAAGCTGAATCGAGCTGCCGCGGTCGTTGCCGTGGCCCTGATCGGACTGACAAGCGTGAATTGCTCGGATGGAGACAATGGCAGTAGCACTCCTACTCCTACGGCCACCACGATCGCGCTCGTTTCGGGGGATGCGCAGACCGGCGCCGCCGGTGCCGCGCTGGCCGCCCCGATCACGGCCAAGGTGACCGACCAGAATGGTGCGGCGATGGCGAACGTGTCGGTGGCGTTCGCCGTGGCGACCGGTGGCGGGAGCGTTGCCGCTGCCTCGGTCCCGACCAACGCGCAGGGAGAGGCGTCGACGACCTGGACCCTTGGCGCCACCGCGGGAGTGAACTCGAATACCTCCACCGCCAGTGTGACCGGCCTGACCGGCTCGCCGGTCACGTTCACGGCCAGCGCGACGGCAGGACCGGCCAGCCAGATCAGCGGGACCGCCGGCAATGCACAGACCGGTGAGGTCGGGGCGACGGTGGCGCTGGCGCCCACCGTTGCCGTCAAGGATGCCAACAACAATCCGGTGGCCGGGGTCACGGTTACGTGGACCGTCACGGCGGGCGGCGGGTCGGTTGCTTCCGCCACCTCCATGACTGACGCTGCTGGAGAGGCCTCCATGGCGTGGACGCTGGGCCCGATGGTGGGCACGGACCTCCAGATGCTGCGGGCGGCCCTGGCCGGTGGGGCCAACGCGATGTTCAGCGCCTCGGCCGTGCTGACGGCCGGCACGATGGCCCTCAATGGCGGCGACAACCAGAGCGCCGTGGCCGGGGCGGCCGTGGGGATCATGCCGTCGGTCCTGGTGAAGACCCCTGGGGCAGGTGGGGTGCCGGTGCAGGGTGTCACGGTCGACTGGTCGGTGACGCTCGTCGGCGCCGACGCCTCGGGCATTGCCTCCATCGGGTGGACTCTAGGCGGCACGGCCGGTGCCAACAACCAAGGCCTGAGCGCGACGGTTGCCGGGCTCACCGGCTCACCGGTGGCCTTCGTGGCCAGCGCCACGGCTCCACCGACCCAGATGTTCCTGCAGTCGGG
>SPDF01000006.1 GCA_004525055.1 Gemmatimonadales bacterium
GCCCCCACCCCACTGGTGCGCACGCCGGGCGCGGGCCTGGGCGCCCGGGGCGCCGCGCCCTCCAAGAGCTCCCGCGCCAGCGCCACATCCGGCTCCGTGTGCCGTGCGTCGGCCGCCGCCTCAATCCGCTGGACCAGCGCCTGCACCGCCCGGACCGACTCCGCCGGCCGACCGGCGAGGTAACTCACCAGTTCAGCGTCGGCCTTGTCGTAGCGCGCACCCAGCAGTCGTTCGATGACTGCTTGCCGGACCTCGCGCTCCGGTGCCGGCAAATGCACAACCAATCCACCACTCATCCGGCTTGCGAGCCGCTCCTCGAAGCCCTCGATCTCGCCCGGTTCACCAGAGGCGGTGAACACGAGCTGCACCCCCAGCTCCACCAGATGGTTGTAGAGGAGGTACAATTCCTCCTGGGTTCGCTCCCGCTGGGCGAGCAGCTGGACGTCGTCAAGCAGGAACGCGTTCACCCGCCGGTAGCGCGCGCGCCACGCCGTGATCCGCTCCCGTTCCATGGCCTCGATCAACTCCTCGGTGAAGTCCTGCGCGTTGAGGCAGGCCACCATCGCGCCGGGAGCTGCCTGCAGCAGGTTGCCGATTGCGTGCAGCAGGTGGGTCTTGCCGACGCCAGCACCACCGACGATGACGAGCGGGTTATACGCCTCGCCCGGACGGCTGGCCGCCTCTCGCGCCGACCGCAGTGCGACGCGGTTTCCCTCCGACTCCACCAGGTCCTCAAAGACCCAGACGCTCTCTGGCGCGGGCGGTGGTGCGCCTCCATCACGGGCCTTCGCGAGGAACGCCTCCGCTCCGGGTATGGCATCGGGGTCGCGGAAGACCGGGTCGGTCGCCAGGTCGGCGGCGAGGGCCGCCGCCTCCGCCTGCATCGCCTGCAGGGTCTCCACATCCGACACGAAGGACGAGAGTGCCTCGGCGGGGTCGCCGTCCACCCCGCGGGCGAGCAACCCCTTCAGCCGTGCCGTGCGGTATCCCTGGCCTTCCCATCGTGCGACCGCTTCCTCGACTCGGCGCCGCCAGCCCTCGACTTGCCGGGTCAGTGTGTCGGCCACTTCACTGAGAAACTCCCCGAACTCGTCCGCGGGTGCTTCGTCCGCCGCCGGTGTCGATCCCGGCGAAGCGTCGGCCTCCTCGACCGCCGTTGCATCTGGCTCGGGCCCGCCGGCATCGGGAACGTCCGAGGCGATGGTGCGCACGCCGAGCACCAGGCGCGCCTGCTCCGCATCAAGGGGGGCGTCGCCGACCGATTGGAACGCCACGAGCCGGTTGAGGGCGCCGACCAGCTCACGCACACTCTCCAGTGCGAGCGTCGCGACCGCCTCGAGGACACCAGGCAGGAACGCGACTTGCCGCTCCTCCGCTTTGCGGCGCAGGATTGCCACGCGGGTTTCGTAATCGGGGGCGGCGATATCAATCACCAACCCGCCCGCCACCCGACGGAGCAGCCGCTCGTCGAAGGCCTCAATGTCGGCGGGGGGACGATCGCTGGCCAGGACGATCTGCCGTCCGCTCGTCTGCATCTGGTCCACCAGGCGGAGCAACTCGGCCTGGGTCTCCCGGCGGTGCGCGACAAACTGCACATCGTCGAGCAGGAGGATGTCCGCCTCCGCAAAGCGACGGCGGTAGGTGTCGCCCTGCCCTGCACCGACCGCGGTGTGGAACGCCTCGACAAAATCGTCGAGGGTCACATACTCCACGCTCAGCGCGGGATTGATGACCTGCGCCGCGTGGCCGATAGCCATGAGCAGGTGCGTCTTCCCCAGCCCGGGGCGGGCGTAGATGAAGAGGGGGTTGTAGCCGGTCCCTGGCGATTCCGCGACGGCGCGCGCGGCCGTGGCGGCGAGCCGGTTCGAGGCCCCTACCACAAATCCGTCGAACCGCAACTGCGGGCTCAGTTGTGTCGTCACGTCGCCGGGCTCCCCGCCGCCAGGCGTTGCAAGACCAATTCGGAAATCCCCTTGAGCGTCTCAAAGACACCTTGCCCATGCAGGCAGTCGGCGCCGAAGCTGCGCACTCCGCGGAAATTCAGTGCATCATCGAGTTCCTCGGGGCTCAGGATCAGATCGCGGGGGAGGTCCTGCTTGTTGTACTGGAAGACCACCGGCAGCTGCCGGATGTCCACACCCTGCGCCAGCAGGTTTTCCTGGAGGTTCTGGAGACTCTCGACATTGTCGTCGTAGCGCCGAGCCTGGCTGTCGCCGACGAACACCACGCCGTCCGCGCCCTGCAGCACCAACTTGCGGGTGGCGTTGTAGTAGACCTGTCCCGGGACGGTGTACAACTGGAAGCGCGTGGTGAACCCACTGATGCTGCCGAGGTCGATGGGAAGGAAATCAAAGAACAGGGTGCGGTCGGACTGGGTGGCCAGCGACACCATCCGGCCGCGTCGTCCCTCCGGCACCCTGCCGTAGATGTACTGCAGGTTGGTCGTCTTCCCCGACCGCCCCGGGCCGTAGTAGACGATCTTGCAGGTGATTTCTCGCGTCGTGAAATTGACGAGCGACATCCGTTACCGTCCGAACAGCGAGCGCAGACTCGCGTTGAGTTCATTCTCGAAATCCGCGGCGAGCACCTCGCGCGCGGGCGTCTCCGTCGGCGCCACCACACGCAACTCCTTCACCAGCCGATCGAAGAAGAGCCGCACCAGCCCCAGCGAGCTGTCACGGTCGTACACCACCAACCCGATCCAACGGCCCTGCGGCAGGTCGAAGCCGGCCAGGAAGAGCCCTCGTGAGGGCCCCTGATGGCTGAGGGAGCGCGACGCGCCCGAGGCGGTCAGCCGCCCGAGTTCCTCCGTGCTGGCCATGATGGCGGCCCCGAGCGCCGAGGCGGACATCACATCGAGCGCGCGGGTGAATCCATGCTGCGCCACCACCTGCCCCGACGCCGTCGTCAGCAACACCACTCGGGCCGAGGACTCGGCGAGAAAACGCTGCAGCGGTTCGGCGACCCAGGGTTCGATGACCCGCATCAAGCGATGTGCTCCGCGGCGCGCCGCAACTCAAGCCGCACCAGCCCGACGTTCACCTCAGGGTCCGTCACGGCCACCACCATCAGGTCACCCTGGCCGGGCACAGCCATCAGTCCGCCGCCATGGGCCCGGAGGTGCACGAATGCCGGCGCGGTTCTCCCGGCGGCTTCGGTGGCGCGTGCCAGCCGCGCCACGACCCCGGCCGTCAAGGCAGCGACCGCCGCGCCGTCGATGCCTTCCATGGACGACTCCGCAATGACCAGGCCCTCCTCGGCCGAGACGATCATGGCGCCGCGCACACCCCGCACCCGGGTGATCGACTCGAGGGAGCTGAGGATGTCGGTCCTCATGTGGCCCGCTCCAGCCACCGGCGCGCCGCTTCAGACGCGCGCTCGGCCTGCAGGGAGAGTCGGCCGATCGGCACGCTATTGTCGCGGACCAACAAGAGGAGCGACTCCTGCGTCGGTGCACAGAGGAAGAGGTTCGCGTCTGCCGTCTCGGCGGCGACACTGCTCCACGGTCCCAGCGAGAGGAGGCGGGCCGCGCGCTCGGCGTCGCGGAAGACGCCGGCCAGGTGCGCCGCCACCGAATCGCCAACGGGAGTTCCATCGGGCGCGGAAAGACCGCCGCCGAGGCGGAGACCCTCGGCATCGAGCAGAAGCAGACCGTCCTGCGCGCCTTCAAGGCCGTCGAAGACAGTGGGGCCGACCTCGGCGAGGCTGCTGGGCCCCGGGGCGGTGTCAGCGGGGCCATCAACGGCGGGGCTGCTGGGCCGCTGGGCCGTGCCAGGGCTGGCGAGCGCTTCTCGAACGCGGGCAACCGCCGCAGCGAGGCCCTCGTCGCCAGGATCGGCGGTCAACGCCGACTCCAGATGTTCCAGCGCCTTGGGGAGATCCCCTGCCACGTAGTAGAGGAACCCGATGCCCTTGTGGGCGCCGGCGTGCCTGCCATCGAGGCGCAGGGCGATGTCCCACTCGTCGAAGGCGCGCTCGAGATCGCCTTGATCCCCGAGCACGCGCGCGAGGAGGTCGTGGGCGTCAGCCAGATCGGGATACCGGGTTAGTCCGGCGATCGCGATCTTCTCCGCGGCCTCCAGCTGCCCGCGACGCCGCAGCGCCTCGCCGAGCGGGAGAAAGACCAGACTTGAAGGATCGGCTGCGAGTTGTCCGGTCAGGACGCGGATGTCTTCAATGCTCACTGCGTCCTCCCAGTGCGTCCTTGAGGGTCGTCACGGCGGCACGCCAGCGGCGCACCACCTCTTCCCGGCCCCGTTCGCCGTCGGGGTAGGTCTCCAGCGATTCCCATCGCGCCCATGCCTCGAGCGCTGCGCCAAAATGCGCCCGGCCCACCTCGGCCAATCCCAGCAGACGGAGCGCCGCCGGTGTGTGTGGTTCACAGCGGAGAGCCTCGTCCAGGCGCAGCACCGCCTCGTCGTACCGCGCCTCCCGGAGGAGCACGCGCCCGAGGACCAGATGCGCCCCCGCGCCTTCGGGAAAGGCGAGCACCGCTTCTTCTGCCGTGAACCGGGCACGTGCGACCTCGCCGAGGAGCAGCGCCTCCTCGGTCGCTGCGATCAGCACGGCCAAATCGTGCACCGGGGCATCGGCGTCCTGGCCGATGGCCGTCGGTTCCGACACGGCGATGACCCCCGCGCTGGCGAGGCCGAAGAGGGTCCGAGCCACATCGAAGTCCGAACGCCCAAGGACGCCGGCGAGCGATCGAACATCGGTGACGCCGTCGATCCCGGCGAGCACCTCCCATTCGAACGGGAGAAGATCCAGCTGCCCCCCATCATCCTCCGGCGATCCGGTCAACCGTGGGATCACCCCGAGGTGGGGGACTTTGGGTTCGATCCGTGACCATTCATCGATTCGGCGGGCCGCCTCCATCAGGAGGGACTCGGTCGGGATCCGGATCGTCGCCTCGCCCAACGCATCCGGGAGGGGCCCATCTTCAAAGGAAAAATAGCCTTCTGACCAGCTCATCAGCTCAAAAATGACTTCCTCGACCTGGGACCGGATCTGACGCGCGAGCTCCTTCCGAGGCAGCGCGCCGATTTCCACCAGGATGTCGCCGAGTCGGTGCCCCGGCCGGGTCCGCTGAATTGCCGCCGCCCGTGTCACGTCGTCCTCACTCACCTTCCCGGCCCGGACCAGCAGGGCGCCGAGCGGATGCGGATTGCTGCGAATCTCCGCGGCGATGACGCCGCCCCCGTCGAAATACACGACGCCGGCGTTCTGACGCAGCTCGGAGGTGACCCGCAATACGCCTGTCTTCCGCCCCAGGTCGAGCAGCTGGAAGACGTCGTGGATCTGCAGTTCCTTCAGCGGTCCTTCGATCGGCACCGGTTACTCCGCCGCGGCGGTGAAGATATGTACCAGATCCCGCGTCGAGCGGAGCTGGTTCCGGGCGGCAGCTGCGAGCTCCCCTCCGGGATCCGCACGCACCACCGCTTCCCAATGGTCTGACGCCTCCCGATAGCGCCGTACCCGGACCAATGCCGCGCCGTAGGCGAGACGCGCCCGTCCGGCGTCTGGGTCAAACCTCAACACCCGTTCGAACGCCTCGATTGCCTTATCGGGGCGGCCGTCCTCCAGCAACAGCTCTCCAAGCAGTGTCAGGGCCTCGAGATCCCACGGGTCAACGCCAAGCAGCGCGATGAGCGGTACCATCGCGGTCTTGGGTGTGTCCACCCGCCGGAGCAGCCTCGCGAGGGCCCGCGCCGCTTCGGAGTACGTCGGCAGCAGGTTCAGCGCGCGCTGAAAGGCGAGCCGGGCTCCAGTCCAGTTCTGGCGCTCCTCCTCCAGCGTCCCCAGCTCGAGCCAGACCTGCACCAACCCGCTGTCGAGTTGCAAGGCGGCCTGATATGCGTCGAGGGCGGCCTCACGTTCGCCGAGGCGGCGGGAGACGCCCGCCTGGAGCTGTAGGATGTCGGCCCGCCCAGGCGCGCGCGACTGGGCCTCCTGCAATGCATCGAGCGCGCGGACCGGATCGCCGGTGGCAAGTCGGACGCGGGCACAGGCCACGAGTGCTTCGACATGATTCGGCGCGAGCTGAGCCAGTCCCTCCGCCCCCGACACCGCCTCTTCTGCGCGGTGAAGGGCCAGGAGCGACCGGACTTCGCCGAGCAGCGCGTTCACATCGGCAGGATCGGCGGTGCGGGCTTCGCGATACCGCTCGAGTGCCTCGCCGTGCAGCCCCCGCTTTCCGAAGATATCGCCCAGGAGCACGGCGACCCGGGCGCGCGAGGCGCCTCGGCCGATGGCGCGGGTGAGCTCCGCGGAGGCCAATTCCAGGAGCCCCTTGCTGATGTAGTCCCGCGCGAGGGAGAGTGCGGCCTCCTCGGCGGCCGGGACGGCCGGCGCCGCGGGGGCGGCGGGTGCAAGGTCATTGAAGATCCCCTCGAGCACCGTCGCATCGAACACGAACGAGTCGCCCAGGTCGGCGGCAGTCACGTCGGCGCTGATTTCGGGCACGATCGCGATCAGCGGATCCTCGTACTGCAGGTCGATGGAGAGCTGGAACTTCTGCTGGATGTAATAAGGCTCGAGCTCCAGGGCCCGCTTGGTTGCGCGGAGGGCGCCGTCAAAATCTCCCAGCTGGCTCAGCGTGAAGCTCAGGTTGTAGTGCGCGGAGGCATAGTCGGGCGAGGCGTCCACCGCGCGGGCAAAGGCGTTCTTCGCATCCGCATACCGGTGGAGTTCCATCAGTACCAGGCCGATCCCATTCCAGGCGATCGCGTTGGTGGGATGGTCGCCGAGCACCGCGCGATAGGTCTCCAGCGCCGGCTGGAACTGCCGCAACTGGAGGAGGAGGAGGGCGAGGTTGAGGCGCGGAGCGGCGAGGTCGCGGCGCACTTGCATCGCGGCACGGAATGCCGCCTCCGCCTCGCCAGTGCCCGGCTCGTGCGCGAGGAGGACACCGAGATTGTTCCAGGCGAGGGCGTAGTCGGCGTCCAGCGAGATGGCGCGCTCGTAGGAATCGCGGGCGGCATCGCGCCGCCCGGCCTGGTGCAGGCACACGCCCCGCTCGTTCCAGACCTTGGGGGAATCGGCGTGTTCCTCGACCAGCGCGTCGTACAACTCCAGCGCACCGGCGAGGTCGCGGCGGAGGAGGTGCACCTCCGCCATGGCCTGCAGCGTGAGGCGCCGATCCTCGCCGTGATCGAGGGCCAGTCGATACTCTCGCAGCGCCTCCGGATAGTACCCCTTCTGGCGGAAGGCGAGCCCGAGATTGAAGTGGGCCAGGGTACCGCCCTCGGCGAGTGCCGGGCGCATCGAATCGGCAAGGGACTGACGGCCGGGCACCGATCCGTCGTCCGGACTGTCGATGGTCAAATTGGCCTGGGCGCGACCGAGGGTGGGGTTGAGCTCGATGGCTCGCTTCGTCGAGGCGCGGGCGTCGTCGTGCAGGCCCATGTCCCCGAGGACAAAGGCGAGGAGGTAGTGCGCGTCGGCGTAGTCGGGATTCCGGTGGACCGCCTGCCGCAGCGTCTCCAATGCCGCCTCGTTCAGTCCGCGGTTGTAGAGGGCCTCGCCGTAGTAGAAGAGGGCGACCGGGCTATCGGGATCCTGCTCAGCCGCCTGGCAGAACCAGTCCTCCGCCACCTCCACCCGCCCCCGCGCCTTCTCGGCGAGACCGAGCTGGAGAAGTGTCGGAATATCGTCGGGGTGCCACGCGAGGAGTGCCTCGAATTCCGCCACGGCTTCGTCAATATGCCCGAGTGCCGCGTAGGCGCGGGCCAATTCCCAGCGCGCTTCGCGGTCGCCCGCCTCCCGACGGAGCCGCTCGCGCAACTCGGTGACACGCTGGTCGTAGTACCCACTCGCGCGATAGGTGATTTCGAGATTGCCCTGCGCCACCTGCATGCGGGGATCGAGCTCGAGGGCGCGGGAGAACTCGGCGACGGCCTCGGGGATGAGGCCCTTCTGGTAGTAGAGCACGCCGAGGTTGTTGTGGGCCCCGGCATCGGACGGATCAATGCGGCGGGCGAACGACCGCAGGACCGCGAGGTCCCGTTCGGGCAGCGCCGGACCGCCCATCGATCAGCCGACGCGGATGGCGTCGAATATGGCCCGCAGCGACGCCAAGTCCGGTAGGAGGAGGAAGTGTCCCCTGAGGTTGGACGACTCACCGTCGAACTGAAATTCGGACTCGACGCAGAAGACGTAATCACGCTCCGAGCCGAAGTTGAGGTAGGTCGAGGTCAGCACCGCGGCGCTGAGGTCCACCACCAGGCTGGGCACGGAAGGCACCAGCATCATCCCCATGAAATCGCTGAGCGCGTTGAGGTAGGCGCTGCTCAGGATGTTACCCACTTCCTTGATGCCCGACTGCTCCATCACCCCGAACTCCGTGGTGGTGCCGGGCGCGCGTCGAAGCAGTATGTCGCAGAGGTCGTACGCGGACGGCTCCGGAAAGAGGAGGAGTGTCCGGCCGGTCAGGTCTCCCATCATGTGCATCAGGACGGCGGCCACGACCTCCTCGGGGTTGCCGAGGACCTCGGAGACTTCCTCGAGCGGTGTGACCGTTACTTCGGGCACGGTAATCATGATCTTCTTGTTCGTCATCTGGGAGAGCGCCGTGGCCGCATGCCCCGCCCCGATGTTCGCCACTTCCTTGAGGGCGTCGAACTGGAGCTCCTTTAAGTCGCGCACGTCTTCCATATGAGTCTCCCTAGACGAGGGCAGCGGCATCCAGAATCAGTGCGGGTGTGCCGTCTGCGAGAATGGTGGCCCCGCTGAAAAGCGGCGCTGTCCCCTTGGGGGCATCAAACGTCTCGACCACCACTTCCTGTTGTCCAATCAGCGAATCCACAACGACGGCCGACCGGCGGTCGCCCACTTCCAACACCAACCCGGGCCGCCGAGCCGGAATCTCCCCTCCTTCGACACCGAGCAGGGTCCGGAGGTGCACACTCGGGATGACCCGGTCCCGCAGGACAATCGCTTCACGCCCGTTGACCTCTGTGGCCGGCTGCACATCGAAATCCACGGTTTCAGCCACGTACGACAGCGGCAAGAGATAGCGCTCGGTTCCGACCCTGGCCGTCAGCACCCGCAGAATCGCGAGAGTCAGTGGGAGGCGGAGGGTGAACGTCGTCCCGGTGCCTGGGACGCTCGAGATCTCCACCGCCCCACCCTGGGCCCGGACGCGAGTGAGGACCACGTCGATGCCGACCCCGCGACCGGAGACGCTGCTCACCCGTTCCGCTGTGCTGAACCCTGGTCGCCCCAGAACCTTGAGCAAGAGGTCGTCGGAAAGGGTCTCGACCTCGGGCCCGATCACGCCTTCCCGCTTTGCCTTGGCCAGGATGGCCCGGCGGTCGATGCCCCGGCCATCGTCCTGGATTCGGATTGCGACACTGCTGTGTTCGCGGGCCGCCGACAGGACCAGGCGCCCCTCCGCCGGCTTGCCATGCCGCTGCCGCTCATCCGGCAACTCCAGGCCGTGATCCACCGCATTCCGCAAGAGATGCAGCAGCGGGTCGCCCAGCTCATCGACAATGGCGCGGTCGAGTTCAATGCCCTCGCCCTCCATCTCGAACCGCACCTCCTTGCCGAGATGTCGGGCCAGGTCGCGCACCGCACGCGGGAACCGGTCAAACACCTGCCACACCGGCGTCATCCGGGCCTCGATAATCTCTGCCTGCAGGTCCGAGACCAACCGGCTGATTCGGGCGCCAAGCGCCTCGAGTTCGCCTCCGGGGTCGAGCTGCGCCAGTTCCACCAGCCTGTTCCGCGCCACCACCAGTTCGCCGACCTGGCTCATGAGAGCGTCCAGCCGCCGCCGGTCAACACGGATCTGCCCGCTCCGGGCGGATGGGGCGACGGGTGCAGCCGGCTCAGCCGCGGTCGGGATGCGCCACTCGGCGGTCTGGACGGTGTCGGCATCGACCGCGACGCTGGCGATTTCGCCCGCCGCCTCGATGGCCGCCACGATTTGGGACTCACCGAGCGGGGCTTCGAGACGGAAGGTGAACCGCCCGTCGAATCCCTGCGCGTCGAACGAGACGGCCGGCGGCATCACGCCGGTGACCTTGCCCAGCTGCTCCGCCCGTCGGAGAGCAAGGTGCGCACGCGCACCGATGAGCTGCGCGTCCTGACGAATCTCGACGCGCACCACGCGCCCCGCGTGGCCCTCAAGATCGGCCGACGGGATCGGTGCCACCGCGAGCATCGGCACTTCAGGCGCAGATTTCGGCGGGGCGGCCTTCTTCCCTTTTCGAGCCCCCCCCTTCCCCTTCTTCACCGGAGCAGCGTCCGCGACCGCCGCCGCCTCAAGCGCAGCCTGCAGCTCCCCTGCATCGAACGTGGCGTCCGTTCCGGCCGCCGCCTCATCCACTCCGCGTTCCAGTGCGTCGACCGCCTTGAGCAGGAGGTCCACCGCACCTGCACCCCCGGGCGCGCGCCCCCCCCGGATGGCATCGAGCAGGTGTTCCGTGCGGTGGGCCAGGTCGGCCAACCGCACATAACCCATAGTGGCCGCCATGCCCTTGAGCGAATGGATGGCCCGAAACAGTCCCGCCACCGCGTCGCTGGAACCGGGCTCCCGCTCCCATTCGAGCAGCAGCCGGTTGCAGGCCGTCAGGTGTTCGCGGCTCTCGGCAAGGAAGAGGGCGGCGTACTTGTTCAGGTCCATGGCATCAGCCGAGGACGCGCTGAACCGCCTCGAGCACCCGGGAAGGTTGGAAGGGCTTTACGACGAAGTCCTTGGCACCGGCCTGAATCGCCTCGACGACCAGGGCCTGCTGCCCCATGGCGCTGCACATCAGGATCTTCGCCTCGGGCGCTTCCCGGCAGATTTCGCGAACGGCGTCGATGCCGCCCATATCGGGCATGACAATGTCCATGGTGACGAGATCGGGTTTCAGCTGGCGATACTTCTCGACCGCCTGCACCCCGGTCTCGGCTTCACCCACCACCTCGAAGCCCGCCTGGGTGAGAATGTCGCTGATCATCGTCCGCATGAAGATGGCATCGTCGCATACCAGGACCGTGTGGCTCACAGGTCAGGCTCCAGGCGTCTAAGAGGTTCGTGAAAAGGAGCGGTCGGCGCCGCTGGTAGCGCTGAGCAATGGAGCCAGCAGCGCCTCGGTATCCAGTACCACGAAATGGCGGCCATCCCGACGTCCAATTGCCTTGACGAGCCGGACATCCACACCAGGCAGCGCCTCACGCGCTTCAAGCTGATCCGCCGGAATTTCGAACAGGTCGTCCACCCGACCCACCGCCAGCCCGAGCCGACGAGTCCCGACATCGACGACCAACAGTGCCCCTTCGTGTTCTGGGAGGGGTGCCCGATCGAGCAATCGGTGACCGTCGACGACCGTGAGAAGAGTGCCCCGAAGATTGACCAGGCCGAGGACGGTGTCTGGGGCTCCAGGGATTCGGGTAATCGGGAGGGGCGCCAGAATTTCACGGGCACTGCTGGCGAGCATCCCACAAGCCAGATTGCCCACCTGAAAAACGACGACGCGCACCGCCTGAGAGTCAGCCATCTCTATTAAAGAAAAGAAGATAGCGAAGAGCCTCACCGGGAGCAACAGAGATGGAGTCGCCTGCCGCGAGCTCCAGCGCCTGCTGCAGATCGGCCGGCCATTCTGACCGGAATTCAACCGCCTCTTCGGTCACCGGATGCTTGAAGGCCAGCGAGGCGGCGTGCAGCGCCTGCCGCCCGGCGGCACGTTCGACGGCCTCGGCGATCAACCGGGGCGACCCCGATATCCGGCGGCTCCCGCCCGCACCGTAGACCGGGTCCCCGACGACCGGATGGCCAATATGGGCCAGATGCACCCGGATCTGGTGGGTACGACCGGAGTGTAGTTCGAGGCGCAGCAAGTCGGCGACCTGGAATCGGGCGATGCACCACGCATCGGTCCGCGCGGCACGGCCCTCGGCCAGGACGGCCATCCGTTTGCGATCACCCGGGTGCCTCCCGAGCGGGGCCTCGATGCGCGTCGGGTTCTCATCGAGATGCCCCCACACCAGCGCGGCATACACCCGGCGGATTCGGCGGGCGGCCAGCATCTGGCCGAGCCGGCGGTGGGCCAGGTCGGTCTTGGCGACCAGCATCAGCCCGGAGGTGTCCTTGTCGAGGCGATGGACGATGCCCGGGCGCCCTTCGGCCCCCCCGGAGAGGGTTGTGCCCCGGGCCACCAGCGCATTGACGAGGGTGTCGTCCCAGTGCCCGGGGGCGGGGTGGACGACCAATCCCGCCGGCTTGTCGATGACGGCGAGGTGTTCGTCCTCGAAGATCACAGTCAGGGGAATGTCGGCGGGGCGGATTTGCCGCGGCGGCTCGCCCTCCGGCAGGGTCACCTCGACGGCATCGCCCCGGATGAGAAGCCGCGAAGCGCGCGCCACCTTGCCGTTGACCGTTACCAGCTTGTCGGCCACCAGCCGGGCCGCCTGGGTGCGTGAATACTGGAGTTGATCGGCCAGAAAGCGATCGAGCCGTTCGGTGCCGTCGGCGAGGACGGTGAATCGCTGGGGTGGGGTCATGAGGCCGGCCTCAGCCGGCCGACGCAGCTTCGTGGCGGGCCTGTCGGTTGTCTTCCATCCAGAGGGAAATGGCGAGCGCCACCGCGCCGCAGGTCACGGCGATGTCCGCGACATTGAATGTCGGCCAGCGCAGGCTGCCGATGCCGAAATCGAGGAAGTCCACCACGCCGCGGGGGCTCCGGATCCGGTCGACGAGGTTACCAGCTGCTCCGCCGGCAACGAGCCCGAGCGCGATTTGCCGCAGCCGATCGCCGGTCTCGGCCGTGGCCGACATCCGGGTAAGCAACACCACGGCGCCGAGGGCCAGGGCGAGGAAGATCCACCGGGAGTAGACGCCGAGATGCAACCCAAATGCGGCGCCGGGATTGTAGACCAGGGAGAGCTGAAACCACTCCCCCAGAATCGGAATGCCCGTGGTCCGCAGCAGGTACGCTTCGGCCACGAGCTTCGTCAGGGCATCGAGGAGGAGAACGCCGAGGGCGGTGCCGAAGAACAGCCGCCGCTCACCGGCGCTTGGCATCCTCTTCCTTTTCCTTGCAGCTGATGCAGAGCCGGGCGTGCGGCAGCGCATCGAGGCGCTCGAAATTGATGGCGGAGCTACAACTCTCGCAGGTACCGAACTTCTCGGGATTGTTGTAGAGCCGACCGAGCGCCTGATTGACGTGCCAGAGGTAGCGCCCCTCTTTCGACGCCATCAGGAACTGCTTTTCGCGCTCCATGGCGTCGGTTCCCTGATCGGCCATGTGAAACGAGTACGAACTGAGGTCGCCGTCGGCGCCCTGGAGCGTGGAGTTGAAGGACTCGTCGTAGTGACCCAGTTCCTTCATGACGCGGGCCCGTTCCTCGATGAGGCGCTTCTCGAAATATGTCAGCTGCTTCTTGTTCATTCCTCGTCCGTGTCTGTGTGCCGGCTTGCGGGCCGGACATCGTCGTGTCGTTGAATACCAATGACCGCCTCGAGTCCGTCGATCGTCACGCTCTGCTCGCGGTCCGGGCGGTCGGCCCGTGAACCTACCACTAATGCGCGGGCGAGGGTCTCGCCCTGAATAAACTCTGCGTACGCTTCCACCGCGGCAAGCAGGTCGGGGGCGCCGTCGACGGCCAGGGCCACCCGGGTCGAGAGATCGTATCCGGCATCCTTCCGGAGCCGCTGGATCCGGTTAACCATCTCGCGCGCCACCCCCTCTTGCCGGAGCGCGGGGGTGAGGATGGGATCGAGCGCCGCCACGAAGGGCCCATCGCTCTGGACGGCCAAATCACTGGCCACTTCCCTGCTCACCGCCACATCATCGGAAAGATACTCAAATCGCTGCCCGTCCACCTCCACCTCTGCACCCCCGCCCTCTTCCAGCGTCCGGAGCTGATCCGGACTCAGCCGGGAGGCTGCCGCCGCGGCCAGGGGGGTGTCCTTCCCGTAGCGCTTGCCCAGCGACCGAAAATTGGGCTTGGCTCGGAGGGTAACGAGATCGGCGTCGGAGGCGACGATCTCGACCACCTTGACGTTGACCTCGCGGCTGAGGAGTCCGAGCAACGACGAGAAGACGGCCCCCTGCACCGTCGCCGGGACGGCGACGACCATCCGTGCGAGCGGCTGGCGGACCCCCGACCCAATCTCTTCCCGCGCCGCACGCGCAAGCGATGCCAGACGCCGAACGGCGTCCATCGCCGCCTCGAGCGCCTCGTCGCGCGCGCCCCCCGGTCCGGGAAACCGGGCAAGATGCACGGACGAGCCGGCCAGGCCGCGATGGATCCAGTCGGAGAGAAAGGGCGCCGCGGGTGCCAGCAGCCGCGACACGGTCACGAGGCAGGTGTGCAGGGTCGTCAGCGCCTCTGGATCGGCCTCCCCATCGACCGCCCAGAACCGGGCCCGGTTCAGCCGGACATACCAGTTCGAGAGGTCGTCCACCACGAATTCCATGAGCGCCCGCGTGCCGGTTGTGACATCGTACCCACCGAACGCCGCGTTCACGTCATCGACGACGGCGGCGAGACGGCTGAGGATCCACCGGTCGGCGTGCGATTGCGGTGCCACTCTCGCGGCGTCACCCGGACTCCAGTCGGCAGCGTACTGCGCGAAGAAGCGGTAGGTGTTGCGCAGTGTGTTGAGAAAGCCGCCGGCCACCTCCGCGATGGTCCGGGCGTCAAACTTCTTGGGAAGCCACACCTGGCTGGAGACAAGCAGGTACAGCCGCAGAACATCCGCGCCGTGCTCGGCCAGCAGCTCCGTCGGGTTGACCACGTTGCCGCGGCTCTTGGACATCTTCTGGCCCTTGGCATCGAGGACCAGCTCGTTCACGATGACGTTGCGATACGCCGGCGCGTCGAAGGCGGCGGTGCTGATGGCGAGCAGGGAGTAGAACCACCCCCGCGTCTGGTCCACCCCTTCACAGATGAAATCTGCCGGGAAGTGCGCCTGGAATTCCTGCGCATGCTCGAACGGGTAGTGCCACTGGGCGTACGGCATCGACCCGGAATCGAACCAGGTGTCGATGACCTCGGTGGCCCGCGTCATCGTCCCGCCGCAGTCGCATTGCCAGGTGTACGCGTCGATAAACGGCTTGTGCGGGTCGAAATCCGTCGGAAGATCCTGACCCCAACGGTCCGCGAGCTCTGCGTAGCTGCCGATGACCGTCACATGGGCGGAATCGCGGTCGCAGGACCAGACCGGGAGCGGCGTGCCCCAGTACCGATCGCGGCTGAGCGCCCAGTCGACGTTGTTCGAGAGCCACTCCCCGAATCGCCCCGTCCCGACTTCCGGCGGGTGCCACGCCACCCCGGCGTTGAGTTCCAGCATCCGGTCGCGCAGTGAGGATGTCCGGACGAACCACGAGTCGCGCGCGTAGTAGATGAGCTTGCTGCGGCACCGCCAACAGTGCGGATAGGTATGGATGTACTGCTCGGTCAGCAGGTGCCGCCCGTCCGCCTTGAGGCGGCGGATGATGAGGTCATTGGTCTCGTCGGCGGTGACCAGCAGCCCTTCGAGTTCGGGCCAGGTCGTGCCGACGAAGGTGCCATCGGCCGCGACCGGACGGACGAGCGCCAAGCCATGCGTCTGCCCCGCGGCGTAGTCGTCGGCGCCGAACGCGGGCGCCATATGGACGATGCCGGATCCGTCGGTGGCTGTCACGAAGTCGCCGGCCACCACGAGGCTGTGCGCCTTGTCGTCAGGCAGCGGGACGACATCGAGCGGGCGGACGTAGCGCAGGCCGACCAGGGCCGCACCGAGCACCACCCGTTCCGGCTCCGACACCGCCCCCTCGCCAAAGAGCCGTGCGAGCAGCCTCGGCGCGAGGCTCGTAGCCATCACCAGTCGACGCCCTGGTGTGCGGGGGTCGGCGTACTCGCCGTACGCGAGTTCGGGATGGACTGCAGCCGCCACATTCGAGGGAAGGGTCCACGGTGTGGTGGTCCAGACGACCAGCGCCCGATCCGAATCGTCTTCCAACGGGAAGGTCACGAAGATGGCACGGTCCCGCACCTCCTCGTATCCCTGCGCCAGTTCATGGCTCGACAGCACCGTCCCGCACCGAGGGCAGTACGGCAGCACACGATGGCCCCGGTACAACAGGTTTCGGGCGTGCAGCCGACGGAGGATCGACCAGACCGATTCCACGTACGCATTGCTGAACGTGATATAGGGATGGTCGTAGTCGAGCCAGTACCCGATCCGGTCGGAGAGCTGTTCCCAGTCGGACTTGTAGGTGAATACACTGCTGCGGCACAGGGCATTGAACCGCTCCACGCCGTATTCCTCGATCTCCTTCTTCCCCTTCAACCCCAGCTGCTTTTCCACCTCAATTTCCACCGGCAGGCCGTGGGTGTCCCATCCGGCAATCCGAGTGACGGATCGGCCCTGCATCGTGCGGAACCGACACACGAGATCCTTGATCGTCCGGGAGAACACGTGGTGGATGCCGGGCCGGCCGTTGGCCGTGGGCGGACCCTCGAAGAACACGAAGGGCTCCCCACCCTCGCCCGCCGCGACACTCTGCCGGAAGAGACCCTCTGCCTTCCAGGTGTCGAGCAGTTGCTGCTCGAGCTGGTCGGCGGAGAGGTCGGGCAGGAGGGGAAAGGCCATCAGCGAAGAGGGCGCGGCAACGCGCCTACGCCTGCTTCTTGAGCACGGGATCGGTCTTGGGCTGAGCGGTGGTCTGCGCGTACGCCTGCAGCCCATCGACCTCGCCGAGCTGCCGCTCGAGCAGTGCGCGGAAGTTGGCGAGGAAGGCGGCGAACTGGCGCTTCCCGGCGTCGGTACGCTCCCGGAGCAGACGATCCTCGGTCTGGGCCTCGTTCAGCTGTCGAAGCGCCTCAGTCTTCGCCTCCCGAAGGATCATCTCGGCGTCCTTGCGCGCCTGCTGCTCGGCATCCACGCGGAGTTGCTGCGCGGCAAGGAGTGCCTCATTCATGGCACGTTCCCGGTCGCGGAACGCGCGCAGCTGCTCCTGAAACCCGCGCAGGCGTTCCTCGAGTTGTGCCCGCTCCCGCAGAGCGCGATCGAATTCCTCTGATACCCGCAGTTGGAACGATTCGACGAGGGCCGGATCGTAGCCGCGGAACGTGCGCGGAAATTCGTGACCCCGGATGTCGTGCGGCGTGAGCTGGAAGCTGTCGTCTGTTGTCATGCCTGCCGTCCCCCGAAGAGAATCGTCCCCAACCGGATCATCGTGGCTCCTTCCTCGACCGCTACCTCGTAGTCGCCGGACATCCCCATCGAAAGTTCAGGCAGGGAGTGCCCGCGGGGGGCGGCCTCGTCTCGCAATCGGCGCAGCAGGGCAAACGCCGCGCGCTGCCGATCAGAATCTTCCGTCAGTTCGGCCATCGTCATCAGGCCTCGGACTTCGACCCGCGGACAGTCCCGCATGGCATCCAGGAGCGCGGGCAATTCCACGGGCTCAGCCCCGCCCTTCTGCGGCTCTCCCGAGCAATTGACCTGGACCAGCACCCGCTGTCGCGTCCCCTCCGCCGCCCGGCGATCAATCTCCTGCGCGAGGCCGAGTCGATCCACCGAGTGGATCAGAGAAAAGCGTCCGACCACCCGTCGCGCCTTGTTCTGCTGCAGCGTCCCGATGAGGTGCCAGTCGACGGCCAGGCCTGCCAGCGCCTCCTGCTTCGGCAACGCCTCCTGCACCCGGTTTTCTCCCACGTCGTGGAGTCCTGCCGCCACGGCAGCGCGCACCGCCTCGGGGCCGAAAGTCTTCGTGACCGCGACGATGGTCACGGAGTCCTCTCGGCCGGCGCGAGCCTGGGCGGCGGAGATCCGCTCCCGGACCGACTGGAGTCGGCCGGGGAGCTCCGGGAATGTCATAACTATGAAAAATACAACGAGTTGGCGCGGATTTGCAGGGAGCCGCTACGGGGAATCTGTCGTGGGCAGCAGCGGGCGCAGCCTGGCTTGGGTGAGGGCGGACGCCAGCGCCGGATTCGGGGAGAGGGCGAACGCCAGCTCGAGGTTCCGGATCATCATCGCTTCGTCGCCGAGGCCCTGAAAGGCGTACGCCAACTGGGTCGGCGGAAGTGCCAGCGTCGACGCGAAGGAGCGGCTCGTCACTTCCAGCCCTTCTGCTGGACGGGTGCGGAGCGGCCCGTATCGATAGGTCTCCCACACCAGGCGGTCCGTCGTGACGAGATCGAGGAGCGCGCCGGCCAACCGCTGACGGTCAATTCCGGGAGCGAGTGAGTCCGGGGGCATCGGCTGCAGCTCCAGGACCAGCCCCTTCTGAAGGAGGTAGGGGTCGAGCGAAAGGAAATTCCTGCCGGTCGTGACCGACCAGGCCACCGGGCGCCGACCGAGGTTCTGCTGGATGATCCGAGCCGCGACGAAATCACTGGTGTAGAAGATCGTCCCCGCCCGATAGGTCTGTCGGTAGGGACCGAAGGTCACGGTGACCGGCTTGTCAAGTTGCCGTGGATAGGCAGCTTCGATCTCTTCATCCGTCATCGGCAGCGTGGGCCAGTCCGGCTTGACCGGTTCCCTGCCCTGCCAAATCGCCGGCGCGGTCGCCTCATCGAAGGGCCGGAGAGGCATGTCCCGAAGCTGGCGGGCGAACCAGTGTGTGTTGGCCAGCGCGAGGCAGACGATCGTCACGTCCTGACGGATCCCCGCCACTTCTTGGGCCCACCAGAGCGGGAAGGTGTCGTTGTCGCCATAGGTGAACAGCACGCCATACGGCGGCACGGAATTCAGGAGATTGTACGCGAAGTCAGCCGCCAGGTGCGCATCGGCCCCGTGGCGGCGACTCGCCGCCCCCACATTGGCCGCGGCAGGAAGAAATGCCACGAGAAACAGGAGCGGCACTGCGGCGCGCACGGCCGGGCGCGCAATCCGGGTGAGACCCTCACGCACCACGGTGGCAAGCCCGATCCCGGCCCAGACACCCCACACCAGGAAACTCACCACGAAGAAATAGTCGCGCTCTCGAACTTCGTGTTGGGCGCTCACCGGGAAGAGTGCGTAGCCCAGCGACGCGCCCGGCTTGAAGTTCATGTAGGCCACCAGGCCCAGGCCGGTCACGAGAAAGAGGGTAAAGAGGAGCCACCATCCGGCTCGGTCGGCGCGGCGCTGGGCAAACAGCCCGCGAAGGCCCAGCACCGTGACGAGCACCGCGCCGACGAGCTGACCGGTGACGACTCCGCTGCCCCACTTGGCCAGCCCGCGCGCCCACTGCCAGTTGAAATACTGCAGGTAATTCTGAATCTGGAGCCCGATGATCGTCAGGCTCCGGCCGGGGTTGGTGGGTCCATGCGCAATCGTGGGATCATCCAGCGGAGTCCGAATCGGATACTGCTCGCGTCGAATCACCGCCAGGAGAGCGTCCCAGGTTGAAGGATCGGCCTCGTTCGGCATCGGCGATTGCCCGGCACGAATGAACAGGAAGAGGTACGTGGTAATTCCGATCGCGGCGATGCCCAGCGCCAGGAGGGC
>SPDF01000355.1 GCA_004525055.1 Gemmatimonadales bacterium
CCCGGACGACGTCCTCCGGTTCATCGCCGAGCATGTCCGGTCCAACGTCCGGGAGCTCGAAGGGTGTATCATCAAGCTGTTGCTCTTCGCCTCGCTGAAGCACCGGGAAATCACCATCGAACTGGCGCGCGAGTCTCTGGCTGACAAGATCAAGGCCAGCGAAGAGGCTGCCAGTGTGACACCCCGACCACTGCCGTCGGTGGACCGGGTACAGGAAATTGTGTCGCGACGGTGGGGCGTCACTCCCGAGGGGCTCCGCTCCAAGGCGCGGATCCAGACCCTGACGGTGCCGCGGCAGATCGCGATGTACCTGGCGCGCGAAGTTCTCCAGATGCAGCTGGTCGAAATCGGCCAGGCATTTGGTGGGCGCGACCACAGCACCGTGATTCACAGTGTGGACAAGGTCGAGCGTCAGATGGCGCGCGATCGTGCGTTCCGGGACCGAGTTGAGCTCGCCCGGCAGGAGTTATTCGCACAATAGTTGGCTCGGCGAATGTGGTAAAATGTGCAATCGACATTCGCGCTGGAAATCGGCGGAGCTTTCCAGATGCTCCACACGGTTCCGACAGAGCCAAAGTGGCGCAGGGTGTTATCGGATGACGAGTTGGGGCGGCCACCCACATCTCCACACCCTCTACTACTACTACTAGTCATATATATCTATAGAAGCAGTAGTACTACTTGCACGGTGGGGATGGTATGAAGTTCACGATCACACGCGAACAGTTCCAGGAAGGCCTGGTGGCCGTGGCGGCAAGTGTGCCCGCCAAGACCACACTTCCGGTGCTGGCCAACATCCTGCTTGAAGCCACCAAGGACGGTCTCCGAATTTCGGGTACCGATCTCGACATCGCTGTCAGCACGACCGTGGCGGCAAGTGTCGACCAGGAAGGCGCCATCACCCTGCCAGCCCGCAAGCTGGTCGAGATCGTTCGGGAACTACCAAGTGCCAGCATTCGGTTCACTGCCTCGGGCGAGCAGCGGGTGGGCCTCGAGTGCGGCAAGTCAAAGTTCAAACTCCTTGGTCTGCCCCGTGAAGAGTTCCCGGCCTTCCCGACAGTTAGCTTCGATGGCGGCTGGACCGTCGCCGCCAAGGAACTGCATAAGCTCATCGGTCATGTGGCGTTTGCCGCGAGCACCGAGGAGAGCCGTCCGATCCTGAACGGCGTCCTGTGGGAGCTGCGGCCCGACAAGATGCGGATGGTGGCCACCAACGGGCACCGCCTGGCGCGCATGGATGTGCCGGTGTCGGGTGGGAAGACGCAGGCCGACCTGATCGTCCCGCCCAAGGCGCTGGACCAAATCCGCCGGCTCTTCGGCGCCGACGACAGCGTCGAAATGGCGCGGAGCGACAATCACCTCGGCTTCCGCTCCGCGACAACCCAGGTGTACACCCGGCTCATCGAGGGGCCGTACCCGAACTACGAGCAGGTCATCCCGAAGGAAAACGACAAGGTGGCGACCGCCGACAAGGCAGCGCTGGCGGCGGCCCTCCGACGGATGGGCACCGTAGCGAGCGACCAGACACACCGCATCCGGATGGCGTTTTCCAGCGGCGGCTGCAAGCTCTCGGTCCAGACTCCCGATCTCGGCGAGGCCCAGGACGAACTGACGGTCACCTACGAAGGGGAGCCGCTCGAAATCGGCTTCAACGCCACTTACCTGCTCGAGATCCTGAAATTCATTCCGACCGACGAGGTGCGGATGACCTTCAAGGCTCCCGAGCGCGCCGCCACCTGCGAACCGGTCGGCTGGGACGATCCGGCCAGCTACATGACGCTGGTGATGCCGCTGAGGCTTGTGGACTAGCGGCGTAGGGCGGGGAAGCGGGGAAGTAACAGCAAGAGGGGCAACCGATCGGTTGCCCCTTGTGATATCTGCCTTCGGTTCGATCTTCCTTCCCCACTTCCCCGCCTACAAGCTCTCCGGCACCACCATCTCCTCCATCACCGGCGGCGGCGGAACGACCTCCTCGTTCTCCTCCCGGGGTACCTCGACCACCTCGCCGCGCATCCGGCGCATGATGAGATCGCGACGCCAGCGCATCCGCCCGGTGCGGTACGCCGGATTCGAGGAGAGGGGAAAGGGGAGCGACCCGGCCAGCGACGCCGCCTGTGCCGCCGTCACCCGACTCGCCGGGCGGTCAAAATAGAATTGGCTCGCCGCCTCGGCGCCCCAGATGTTGGGACCGAACTCCGCCACGTTGAGGTACAACTCCATGAGCCGCCGCTTGCTCAGCGCCGCCTCCAGCCGGTAGGCGGTGACCCCCTCCTTCACCTTCCGGAGCGGATTACGGTTGGGGGAGAGGTACAGGTTCTTGGCCAGCTGCTGTGTGATGGTGCTGGCGCCGCGCAGCTTGGCGCGTCGGCTCCAAAGTGAGCCGAGGGTATACCGGAGCTCAGCCCTGTCCCTCGGATTGCTCCACGTGAAGTCTGCGCG
>SPDF01000217.1 GCA_004525055.1 Gemmatimonadales bacterium
AATCAGGGTTTGCACTCCTTTTTCGATCGCCGCTTTTGCTACATTTGCTGCCGGCTCAATTCCCAGGCAAGGGATATTTTGCTCAACGAAATACTGCAGAAGGTAACCATCATTACTGGCGATTTCCACGACCAGGCTATTTTGACCAAGTTTGAAATGGTCGATCATTTGCAAAGTGTATTTTTTCGAATGCTGCAGCCAGGTTGTGGAAAAAGATGAGAAATAAGCATATTCGGTAAAGATATTCTCAGGCGTGACAAATTCCTCCAACTGCACCAGATTCAGCCCCGCATCCTTGCAGGGTCCGGCCGGCAGCGTCATCGTGAGGCCGAGCACCGGCACCCGCCCCGCCACATCGTGCAACCCGCTGACCATGTCACGCTCGCAGGCGACCGCCACGATAGCGCGCGGTCGGCGCTCCTTGATTACCCGCCGGGCGAGCTGTCCGCGGGTGGCCACGAACACCGGGACCTCGTACTTGCCCGAGAGCGCCAGGACACCGTCGATAGCGGGTTTCGACAGGCACCGAGGGATAAGAAGCAGGAGCTCGCCTTGACCCACCTTCTTCGCCCGCCGCAGCGCGAGGGCGTTGTACACCTTCACCGACGCGTTCTCGACCCAGTCGCGGCGGCCAAACCGGTCGGCGACGCGAGAGGTCACGCTCATCAGCCGGAGGAACGGCCCCTGTTCGGCAATCTTGGCGGGGAGGAGTGCCCGGTTGGTGGCATAGCTGAGGAGAATCAGGAGCCACCAGAGCCACGACATCCCCGAGACGATGCCGAGGCCGATCCAGAGATAGGTCGGGACGCCGGGAAGCAGCAGCCCGATCCGGGGGCCGAGGAGGTAAAGACCGAGGGCGATGATGCCGAGCGCTGCACCGAGGCCGGCGGCCGACCACTGGAAGAAGAGGTGGGGGGGCGAATCATAGTTGCCCTGGTTGGGCAGCGGTTTGCCATCCCACTCGTCCCATTCGTGGCCGAGTCGGCGGTCCACTTCGAGGCGGATCAGCTGGGGGCGTGCGGTATCAGACATGGGAAACCAAGATAGCAGGCGTTTCGGCGATTCGCTTGGCGGACGCCGTGCACCGCCGTACGTTTCGCCCATGCTGAAGGCACCGCGACTGCAAGGGCAGTTCAGAACCGACGACCGTGCCCGCGCCGCCTATGCGGAGGGAGCCGGGATCTTCCGGATCATCCCCGCCGCGGTGGCGGTGCCGGCCAACATGTCCGACCTGCAACGGCTGGTCCGCTGGGCGTCGGATAGCGGCACGCCGTTGGTGGCGAGGGGGGCCGGGAGCGCGATGGGCGGTGGGAATGTGGGAGAGGGCGTGATTGTGGACCTCACGGCGCTCGGCCCGGCGCGCCTCGAGGTGGATGCCGCCAATCGAAAGGCCTGGGTCACCGCCGGTATCACCGCCGGCGCGTTGGATGCCGCCGCTCGGCCTCACGGCCTCCGCTTTCCCCCCATGCCGTCGAGCGGCCGGTGGGCCACCCTCGGCGGCATGGCCGCCACCAACGCGGCCGGTGCGTCAGCAGTCCGCGTCGGCAGTGTGCGTTACTGGATCGACGCGATCGAATGGGTGGGCGCCGACGGCGAGCTGCGCCAGTGGTCGCGGGGCGACACGGCGGCTCTCCCTTCTCGATGGGCCGGGGTCAGGCGCCAGATCGATGCCGCGGAGGAGGTGATCCGGACGAGATTCCCACGCGTCCGGAAGAACTCCTCCGGATACGCTGTGGATGCGGTCCTCGAATCGGGCGACCTGCTCGACTTGCTGATCGGCTCGGAGGGGACACTCGGCCTCATCACGGGATTGCAGTATCGCCTCGCCCCGCTGCCGGGGGCGACGGCGGGTGTCCGCATGGCGCTCCGCTCTCTCGACGACCTCGCCGATGTGGTCGCTGCACTCCGACCGCTCCGACCCTCGGCGCTGGAGATGCTTGACCGCACCTTCCTCGAACTGGTCGCCCAGGAGGGGGGGCGGGTCCCCAACCTGATCCGCAGCGCCGACGCCATTCTGCTGGTGGAGTTCGAACGTGCCACCGACGCCGCCGCCCGCGGCGCTGTGGGCGACGCGGTCCGCGCGGTGAGCGCCTGGACGAGCGAGGTCCAGACCGCCATCACCCCTAACGATTCAGCGGAACTCTGGGAAATCCGGCACGCCGCCAGCCCGATCCTGGCTCGCCTCCCCGAGACCCACCGGTCAATGCAGGTCATCGAGGACGGCGCCGTGCCCATTTCCCGTTTGGCGGACTATGTTCGACTCGTCAGGCGGGTCACCGACGCCCACGGCACGGGCGCAGTCATCTTTGGGCACGCCGGCGATGGGAATATCCATGTGAATCTGATGGTGGATACCACGAAGACGGACTGGGAGAACCGGGTGACCTCCGTGCTCACCGAGGTTTCAGCCGGCACAGCGGCCCTCGGCGGCACCCTGAGCGGCGAGCATGGCGATGGTCGCCTTCGGGCCCACGCGCTCGAGTCGGTGTTCGGATCCGCGGTGGTGGAGCTCTTTCGCGAGATCAAGGCCGCATTCGATCCGATGGGGATCCTGAACCCCGGGATCAAGCTTCCGGGCGGCGGCGTGCCCATCGCCCGACTCAAGGTCGGCGCGGCCGCCGCGAGCATTCCCGAGGATATTGCACTCGCCCTGCGCGACATCGAACGCACCGGCGGATATGCGCGCGCGCGGCTGGAGCTGGCCACATGAAGCCCTACCTCGACCTCCTCTCACGCATTCTCGACACCGGCGTCGCCAAGCCGGACCGAACAGGTACCGGCACGCTCAGCGTCTTCGGTCACCAGATGCGCTTCGACCTGGCTGACGGATTCCCCCTGGTCACCACGAAGAAGCTCCACATGAAGTCGATCGTGTACGAGCTGCTCTGGTTCCTCCGGGGAGACACCAACGTCCGGTACCTGCAGGAGCACGGCGTCAGCATCTGGGACGACTGGGCCGACCCATCCGGTGAACTCGGCCCAGTATATGGACACCAATGGCGGTCGTGGCCCGCGCCGAACGGCGGCCACATCGACCAGATCACACAGCTATTGGAGGAAATCCACCGGAACCCCGATTCCCGGCGCCTCATCGTGAGCGCCTGGAATGTGGCCGACATCCCGGACATGGCGCTGGCTCCCTGCCATGCCCTCTTCCAGTTCTATGTGGCAGACGGCCGGCTCTCCTGTCAGCTCTACCAGCGGAGCGCCGACGCATTCCTCGGCGTGCCGTTCAACATCGCCAGCTATGCCCTGCTGACGATGATGGTGGCTCAGGTGACGGGGCTCCAGCCGGGGGAGTTCATCATCACCTTCGGCGATGCCCACCTATATACCAACCATCTCGACGGGGCCCGCCTCCAGCTGTCACGGGAGCTGCGCCCCCTGCCCCGCATCCGCCTGAATCCCACCGTCACTTCCCTCTTTGATTTCCGCTACGACGATTTCGAGGTGGTGGGCTACGACCCGCATCCGCACATCCCCGGGAAGGTGGCGGTGTGACGATCTCCCTGGTGGTGGCCGTCGCCGAGAACGGAGTGATCGGACGGGAGAACGCCCTGCCGTGGCGGCTCTCCGCGGATCTCCGCCGGTTCAAGACGCTCACCATGGGACACACCGTCATCATGGGTCGGAAGACCTTTGAGTCGATCGGAAAGGGACTGACGGGACGCCGGAACCTCGTCGTGAGCCGGAATCCGGAGTTCCGTCCGGAGGGCGCCACCCGAGTGCCGAGCATGGAAGCGGCGTTCGTCGAGGCGGGCCCGACGGGTGAGGTGTTCGTCATCGGCGGCGCCGACATCTA